>CBDVDY010000196.1:0-5688 GCA_965372875.1 uncultured Alphaproteobacteria bacterium
ACAGCGATGAGCCTAGCTCATCGCCTGCTCGGCGCGCGCCATGCCGTCATAGAGACTCAGCATGCGCTCGCGCCAGGCAAAGATGGAATCGTCCGGCGCCAGCAGGGCAAGCGGGCTCGTGCACCGCGCCCACTGGAAAGCCCCGAATACTATGTAATCTCCGTAGGCCGGCGCCGAGCCGCAAACGAAATCCTGCTCCCCCAGCAACGTGCGCAACGGCGCCAGAACCCTTTCCAGGGCGGCGACATAGGTAGCCCTGTCGGCCGTTACCTCCTCCAGCGACCGCGACAGCCGCGCTTCGCGGCTCTCCCGGAAATAGGCCTGGTCGGCGTCGCGGGCGGCGGCGTGCACGTCGGCGACGATCACCGGGAACAGGGCCGGATGCAGCGCCTGATCCGCCCATAGATTGACGAAGCGCGCGTGATTCCGGCCCTCGGCGCCGTGCCAAAGCGCCGGGCGGGCGGGATAGGTATCGACCAGATGGTTGGCGATATCCCAGGATTCGCGCACCGTCACGTCGCCGTCGGCCAGGATCGGAACGGTTTTGCCGCCGGAAAACGCGATCTTGTCCTTCTCGGTGAAACCGACCGGCACGATTTCGTCGGGTGCGATCTCCATATGCGCCAGCGCCAGGCGGATGCGCCAGCAATTGGGGCTGAACCGGCGGTCGTCCCTGCCGACAAGATCGTAAAGCGTCAACGCCATGCGGATGTCCTCCTCGCTTCGCCGCGCGCCGGGATCGTCCCAGGCCCGGCCATCCCTGGCCCATATTAACCCGTTCCCGCGGCCGGCAACAGAACACGTCGCGCGCTACCATCGCCGTCTTGCGCGTGTTAAGGTTGCCGACGGCCAACGAGGCGAGGTCGAACCCCGCCCCTGGGGAGCAATTTCCGAACAAGAACGAGTGACGCCCATGCCGGCGATCGATCCCACTTTTCAAATGTGGGCGACCTTTGCGCTGATTATCGTCGCGCTCGGCCTCTACATGGTCGAGCGCATCGCCATCGAGCTGACGTCGCTGGGGGTGATTTGCGTCCTGCTGCTGCTGTACTACGTCTTCCCCTTGCCGGGCCCGGACGGCGGCAACCTGCTCGGCCCGGAGCGCCTGCTGGCGGGTTTCGCGAACCCCGCGCTCCTGACCGTGGTGGCGCTTCTCGTCATCGGACAGGGCTTGGCGCGCACGGGCATACTGGACCAAGCCGCGCTCCTGGTATTCGCGCGCGGCGGTTCGGCCTGGCGCTCGATCACCATCGTCCTCGTCACCGTGCTGGCGGTCAGCGCCTTTCTCAACAACATCCCGGTGGTGGTGATCTTCATTCCCATCATGCAGGCGCTGTCCGAGCGTCTTGGGCGGTCGGCCAGCGGCCTGATGATGCCGCTTTCCTTTGCCGCCATCCTCGGCGGCATGACCACGCTTATCGGCTCGAGCACCAATCTTCTGGTTTCGGGTTCCCTGGTCGACCTCGGTTTGCCGCCGCTCGGCTTCTTCGATTTCAGCGTGCCGGGAATGGTCATGGCCGCCGCCGGCATCGTCTACGTGGTGCTGGTCGTGCCGCGGCTGCTTCCGGATCGTGCCTCGCTGGCCAGCGCGCTGGTCGGTTCCAGCGGCAAGCAGTTCATCGCCCAGGTCGCCGTCGCGCCGAATTCCAAGCTGGTTGGCGAAAGCGCCGTCGCCGGGTTTTTCCCGCGTCTGCGCGATATCACGGTGCGCATGATTCAGCGCCGCGAACATGCGGTTGTTCCGCCGTTCGAGGACTTCGTTATCCAGCCGGGGGACGTACTTGTGCTGGCCGCCACCCGCAAGGCGTTGACCGAGGCGCTTCAGAGTGACCGCGGCCTGCTGGGCGCCGAGGCGGACGGCGCGGCCGATGACATCGAAACCCACCGGCCGGCCGGTCAGGTGCTGGCGGAAGTCATGGTCACGCCGGCTTCCCGCATGATCGGGCAAAATCTCGAGCAAATCGGATTCCGGTACAAGTTCAACTGCATCGTGCTCGGCCTGCAGCGGCGCTCGCGCATGATTCGCGCGCGGGTCAGCGAGATCCGGCTCGAGGCCGGCGACGTGCTGCTGATCCAGGGACCCGCCGAGGACATACACGCGCTGCGCGGCAATCCCGACGTGCTGCTGATGGAATGGTCCGCGACGGATTTACCGTCGCCGTACCACGCGCGCCGGGCAATCCTGATATTCCTGGCCGTGATCGCCACCGCCGCCACCGGCCTGTTGCCGATCGTTGTATCGGCACTTTCGGGCGCGGCGGCGATGATTGCCGTCGGCTGCCTCAATATCCGTCAGGCGGCCCGCGCCATCGACCGCAACGTGGTGATGACCATCGCCGCGGCGCTGGCACTGGGCGCGGCGCTGCAGGAATCGGGGGGCGCGGCGTTCCTGGCCCAAGGGCTGGTCGAGCAGCTCGCCGGGGCCAAGCCCTCGGTGGTGCTGTCGGCCTTTTTTCTTCTCGTGGCGCTGCTCTCCAACGTGATCAGCACCAAGGCCTGCGCCGTACTGTTTACGCCCGTCGCCGTCGGCATCGCCGGGGGGCTGGGCGTCGATCCGACGCCGTTCGCCATCGCCGTGGTGTTCGGCGCCAACTGCTCCTTCGCCTCGCCGATCGGCTATCAGACGAATATCCTGGTGATGGGGCCGGGGCACTACCGGTTCGCCGATTTCGTGCGCGCCGGCCTGCCGCTGGTTTTCGTCCTGTGGATAACCTTTACGCTGTTCGTGCCCGGCTATTACGGACTCGATTAGCCGCCAAGTTACTTCTTTTTCTTCCGCTGGGGTTTCCCGCCGAAGACATCGTCCCAGTTCTTGCGATAGCTTTTGGTGACCAGCTTCTGCCGCTCGCCGCGGCCGAAACCCGACGATTTGCCGCCGGAATCCTCCGAGGACGTGCCGCCGGAATCCTCCGAGGACCCCGAACCAGATTCCTTCGCGCTATCCGACTTTGATTCCATAGCGATCGCTTCCTCGTTCTCTGCCTTCGCGCATTCGTACCTCGGGCGGCGCCGCGTGGCCGGCGGCACCGGCGGACCCGCGCGGGAAACAGCGCATATATAGGCAGCCTCGGCGGCCGTGCCAACGCCTGTTCCCGTGGAATTTTTGCCCATCCGGCGCCGCCGCCACAAGCCGAAGCCGGTCATTGACGCAGTGCAGCATGCCGCCTATGCTCCGCCCCGCGGATTGCCGCGCGAGACCGCGATTCCCGAAGGACACAGCCCCATGAAGCCCTCGGAGAGGCCCCGCAACCCCCTCTTCTCGTCCGGTCCCTGCGCCAAGCGCCCGGGCTGGTCCGCCGCCGTGCTGGCGGATGCCTGCGTCGGCCGTTCGCATCGCTCGGCCGAGGCGCGGGCCAAGCTGGCGGAGGTGATCGACCGGTCCCGCGCGATTCTCGGCCTGCCCGGTGACTACCGCGTCGCCATCGTGCCGGCCTCCGACACCGGCGCCATGGAGATGGCGTTGTGGTCCATGCTGGGCGCGCGCGGCGCCGACATGCTGGCCTGGGAAAACTTCGGCAGGAGCTGGGCGGCCGACGCGGTCAAGCAGCTCAAGCTCGCGGACGCGCGGGTGATCGAGGCCGCCTATGGCGACCTGCCCGATCTCTCCCAAGTCGATTTCGACCGCGACGTGGTGTTCACCTGGAACGGCACCACCGCAGGCGTGCGGGTGCCCGACGGAAACTGGATCGCCCCGGACCGCAAGGGGTTGACGATTTGCGACGCCACCTCGGCGGTGTTCGCCATGGAACTGCCGTGGGACCGGCTCGACGTGACCACCTACTCCTGGCAGAAGGTGCTGGGCGGCGAAGGCCAGCATGGCATGCTGATTCTCAGCCCGCGCGCCGTCGAGCGGCTCGAATCCTACACTCCGCCCTGGCCGGTCCCTAAACTATTCCGGCTGACCAAGGACGGCAAACTGATCCAGGGGCTGTTCGAGGGCCAGACCATCAACACGCCGTCCATGTTGTGCGTCGAGGACGTGCTCGATGCCCTGCGCTGGGCCCGGGAAATGGGCGGGGTGCCGGGACTCGTCGCGCGTTCCGAGGGCAACCTCGCGACCGTCGCGTCCTGGGTGGAGAAGAGCAATTGGGCCGGTTTCCTGGCCCGCGAACCGGCCACCCGGTCGTGCACCTCGATCTGCCTCGGGATCACCGACGGCTGGTTCGCCGGCCTGGACGAGGCACGGCAGCGGGCGGTGGCCAAGGACATCGCCGGCCGCCTCGACGAGGAAGGCGTGGCCCGCGATATTACGGCGTACCGCGACGCGCCGCCGGGGCTGCGCGTTTGGGGCGGCGCCACGGTCGAACGGTCCGATATCGAGGCGCTCCTGCCCTGGCTCGACTGGGCCTTCGCCGAAATCAAGGCGGCGGCTTCCGTCGCCGTCTGAGCGATCGACATGGCCAAGGTCCTGATATCCGACAAGATGAGCCCGCGCGCCGCCGAGTTGCTGCGCGAGCGCGGCGTCGAGACGGTGGAACGCACCGGCTTGAGCCCCGAGGAGTTCCTGGCCGCAATCGGCGAATTCGACGGGCTCGCCGTGCGCTCGGCTACCAAGGTCACCGCCGAGGCGCTCGATTCGGCGCCCAATCTCAAGGTCATCGGCCGGGCCGGCATCGGCGTCGACAACATCGACGTCGCGGCGGCGACCCAGAAGGGCGTGGTGGTGATGAACACGCCCTACGGCAACGCCATCACCACCGCCGAGCACGCCATCGCCATGATGATGGCGCTGGCCCGGCGCATCCCCGCCGCCAACGCCTCGACCCAGAGCGGCAAGTGGGAGAAATCCAAGTTCATGGGGGTCGAGCTCACGGGCAAGATTCTGGGCATCGTCGGCTGCGGCAACATCGGCTCGATCGTCGCCGACCGCGGCCGCGCGCTGCGCATGAAGGTGATCGCCTACGACCCCTTCCTGTCGCCCGAGCGCGCCGCCGACCTCGGCGTCGAGCGGGTCGAACTCGAGGCGCTGTTCCAGGGCGCCGATTTCATCACGCTGCACGTGCCGCTTACCGACACCACGCGCGGCATGATCAACGCCGAATCGATCGCCACAATGCGCGACGGCGTGCGCATCATCAACTGCGCGCGCGGCGGACTGATCGACGAGAGCGACCTCAAGGCCGGGCTCGAAAGCGGCAAGGTCGCGGGCGCCGCGCTCGACGTGTTCGAGGTCGAGCCGGCGACCGAGAACGTGCTCTTCGGCATGGAAAACGTCATTACCACGCCGCATCTCGGCGCCAGTACGTCGGAGGCGCAGGAGAACGTCGCCATCCAGGTCGCCGAGCAGATCGCCGATTTCCTGCTCGACGGCGCCATCGCCAACGCGGTCAACATGCCCTCGCTCTCCGGCGAGGAGGCGCCCCGGCTGCAGCCCTACATGAAGCTCGCCGAGTTGCTTGGCAGTTTCGCCGGGCAGATAACCGAATCCGGTCTGCGCCAGGTGACGATCGAGTACGAGGGACTGGTAGCAAACCTCAACACGCGGCCGCTGTCGGCGGCGCTTTTGGCCGGGCTTCTGACGCCGCTCCTGGAGACCGTCAACATGGTGAGCGCGCCGGTCTTCGCCCGCGAGCGGGACATCGGCGTCACCGAAATCAAGAACGAACGCTCGGTCGACTACCAAACCTGCATCCGCCTGACGGTGACCACCGAGAAGCGCTCGCGCTCGGTCTGCGGCACCTTGTTCGG
>CBDVDY010000197.1:0-5610 GCA_965372875.1 uncultured Alphaproteobacteria bacterium
AACCGGTTGAGCTCGCCCGAGACGATCAAATCCTTCGCCGCCGCCAGATCCGGCGCCATGTAGCGATCCCGTTCCAGGCGCGGCACAAGCGCGCGAACCACGGACAGCACCTCCATGAGCGTATCGGAGGACCTGGTCGGCGCGTGAAACTCCATGCCCTGCGCGGCGGCCAGGAGCTCGATGCCGAGAATGCCGGCCGTGTTGTCGGCCATCTCGCCCAGCCGGCGCGCCGCGAACGTCGCCATCGAGACGTGGTCCTCCTGATTGGCCGAGGTCGGCAGGCTGTCCACGCTCGCCGGATGGGCGAGGCTCTTGTTCTCCGAGGCGAGGGCGGCCGCGGTGACGTGGGCCATCATGAAGCCGGAATTGATGCCGCCCTCCGCCACCAGGAACGGCGGCAAACCCGAAAAGCCGGTATCGACCAGTAGTGCTACGCGCCGCTCGGCAATGGCGCCGGTCTCGGCCAGCACCAGTGCCAGCACGTCGGCCGCCATCGCCACCGGTTCGGCGTGGAAATTCCCGCCCGACAACACGTCGCCGCCGTTGCCGGTATCGCCGGGAAAGACCAGCGGATTGTCCGAGACCGCGTTGCTTTCCCGCGCGAATACGCCGGCCGCGAAGCGCAAATGATCCAGGCAAGCGCCCATTACCTGGGGCTGGCAGCGAAGCGAATAAGGGTCCTGGACCCGGTCGCAACTCAGGTGGGAATCGCGTATGGCGCTGCCGGCGAGCAAGCTGCGGTAGACCGCCGCCACATCCGACTGGCCCGGTTGACCGCGGACCTCATGGATACGCGGGTCGAACGGCGTGTCCGAACCCATCGCCGCGTCGACCGACATGGCGCCGACCACGAGCGCCGCGTTGACAAGGTCTTCGGCCGCGAACAATCCAACCAGGGCCAGGGCGGTGGAAACCTGGGTCCCGTTCAGCAACGCGACCCCTTCCTTCGGACCCAGGACCAGCGGTTCGATCCCGGCCTGTTTCAGCCCAGCCTCGGCCGTCATAACCCGGCCGCGCGCCCTGACCTCGCCCATGCCGATCAAGGCGGACGCCAAATGCGCCAGCGGCGCCAAATCGCCCGACGCGCCGACCGAACCCTTGCTGGGGATACACGGCAGGATATCCGCTTCGAGCAATCGCAAAAGCCCCTCGACAACCTCCCAACGGACGCCCGAGTAGCCCCGCGCCAGCGACGCGAGTTTCAGGACGAGGATCAGGCGAACGGTAGAATCGTCCAGAAGCGGGCCCGTGCCCACGCTGTGCGACATGACCAGGTTGCGTTGCAATTCGGCGAGCTGGTCCGGCGGAACGCTGATTTGAGCCAGCTTGCCGAAACCGGTGTTGACGCCGTAAACCGTCCGGCCGCTCTCGAGAATCCGGCCGATGGCGGCGTGTCCCCGATCGACGCGTTCCCTGGCGTCCGGCGGAAGTCCGATGCCGGCGCCGTGCCGGACGATTTGACGGAGTTGCGGCAGACCGATGGCGCCCGGCTGTACGGCAATTTTTTCCTGAGAGGCCATCCTGTTATTCTCCGGGACCTGGTTTGATGCGCCTACACCAGCCGTTTCAACGCGTCTCTGTACGAATTGGCAACGTGCTCCTCGTCGATATGGGCGCAATGTCCGTCGCGTACCACCCACCGGCCGCCGACCATGACATCGCGAACCGGATTGAGGTTGCCCGAAAACAGGTAAGCGTCGAGCACGCGCGCCGGTCCGCTTCCGGCAAAGATCGGGCTCGCGGAATCCAGGACCACGACGTCTGCCCGCTTTTTCGCGGCAATGCTCCCGACCGGCCGGCCGGCCGCGCTGGCCCCGCCGGCCGCCGCGGCTGAATACAGGGCGGCGCCCGTCGATAGTCCCGCGCCGCCGGCGACGTTGCGCTGCCCGGATACCAGTCGTTGCCCATATTCCAGCCACCGGAGTTCCTCGACCGGGCTCACCGAGACGTGGCTGTCGGAGCCGACGCCAATTCGGCCTCCGCGGTCGAGGAATTGCCGGAGCGGGAAAAATCCGTCGCCCAGATTGCCTTCCGTCGTTGGACAGAGCCCGGCGACCGCCCCGCGTTCGGCGATCCCCTCCACCTCGTCCGCCGTCAGATGCGTGGCGTGAATCAGGCACCATCGCCCATCCACTTCGGCGTTCGAGAGCAGCCATTCGACCGGCCGCCTGCCGCTCCACGCCAGGCATTCCTCGACCTCGCGCCGCTGCTCCGCGATGTGGATGTGGATCGGCGCCGTATCATCCACCCCATCCAACGCGTGAAGGGCGGCGCCCATGATATCCGGCGGGACGGCGCGCAGGCTGTGCAGGGCCAATCCCAATCGGAATTGCGGATCGGATCGTGTTTCCCCGCGCAACGCGTCGACAATCGCCATAAGCCGGTCGACGTCGTTGACGAACCGCTGCTGATCGTCGCCGGCCGGCGCGCCGCCGAACCCGCCGGCGGCGTACAGCACCGGCAGATGGGTCAGGCCGATGCCGACGCGGCGCGCCGCCGCGACGATCCGGTTCGACATCTCGGCGACGTTCGCATAGGCGCCGCCATCGGCGGCGTGATGCAGGTAGTGGAATTCGACCACCGAGGTATAACCGGCCTTCAGCATTTCCAGGTAGAGTTGGCTGGCGATGGCTTCGAGATCGTCGGGCGTTACCCGCGCCACGAACCGGTACATCGCCTGCCGCCAGGTCCAGAAGCTGTCCTTGCCAGGACCACCCCCCGGATCGCCAAATTCGGCCAAGCCCGCCAGGGCGCGCTGGAAGGCATGCGAATGAAGGTTCGGCATTCCCGGTATGGCGTAACCGGATACCGCCTCGATATCCGATCCCTCTGGCCGCGCGGCCGCGACGGCCGCTATGTCTCCGTTGTCATCCACCTCCAGCCAGCCGGGCGACAGCCAGCCGGCTTCGGTAAGCAGATGATCGAATCGATACAAGCGAGACATGATCGAGTGCTAACCCGCCATTGATCAGCCGGTGAATCGATTTTTTGCCCAGGCGCAGGCAGTGGAGACCAACTCGCGCAGGACCGGTATCACCTGGGCCGCGATCGCGGGGGCGTATTCGAACGGCGGCGCTTCGTTCATGTAGGTACGCTGCGACAATTCGAGCTGAAGCGCGTGGATGCCGTCGTCGGGGCGGCCGTAGGCGCGGGTGATGTAACCGCCGGTGAAGCGCCCGTTCAGCACGGAAGTATAATCGTTGGCCGCCGCCAGCACATTGTAGGCGCGGCTTTCCAACTCGGCGTCCGCGCTGGCGCCGGACGACGTGCCCAGATTGAAATCCGCAAGACGCCCGTCGAACAGCCGCGGCACCTCGGACCTGATGGAATGGGCGTCGAACAGGACGGCGCCGCCGAACCGGCCGCGCAAATCCTCGAGCGTCTCAACCAGCTTGTGGTGATAGGGCTGCCAGTAGGCGGCGATCCTGTCCGCGACCTCGGATTCCTCCGGCTCCTCGCCCGGGCGGTAGAGCGGCTCGCCGTCGAATGTGAGCAGCGGGACGATGCCGGTATTGACCGCGCCGGGATAGAGGGCGGCGTCGGCCGGGTCGCGATTGAGATCGACGACGTAGCGCGACTGGCGGGCGGCGATGACGTTGGCGCCGAGCCCGGCGGCGAAGTCGTAGAGCCGGCGCACGTGCCAGTCGGCGTCCGTGTTCATCCTGGCGACATCGCTCATGCGGTCCGCGATCGCGTCCGGGATCGCGCGGCCGTCGTGCGGGATGCTGACCAGAACCGGCAGCGCCCCCTCCGTAAACTCGAACATCGATGTCACCTTCGCCGTCTACAGCATCGGCAGATCGAGGTCGTTTTCCCGGGCGCACTCGATCGCCGTGTCGTAGCCGGCATCGGCGTGGCGCATCACGCCCGTGGCCGGGTCGTTCCAGAGCACGCGCCCGATCCTGCGCGCGGCGTCGGCGCTGCCGTCGCAGACGATCACCATGCCGGCGTGTTGCGAAAAGCCGATTCCCACGCCGCCGCCATGGTGCAGGCTGACCCAGGTGGCGCCCGACGCCGTGTTGAGCATGGCGTTCAACAGCGGCCAGTCGGAAACCGCGTCCGAGCCATCCTTCATCGCCTCGGTCTCCCGGTTCGGGCTCGCCACCGACCCGGAATCGAGATGGTCGCGGCCGATCACGATTGGCGCCCGCAACTCGCCCGACGCGACCATTTCGTTGAAGGCGAGCCCCAGCCTGTCCCGTTGCCCCAGACCGACCCAGCAGATCCGCGCGGGCAGGCCCTGAAAGCGAATCCGTTCGCGCGCCATGTCGAGCCAGTTGTGCAGGTGTCGATCGTCCGGAATCAGTTCTTTCACCTTGGCGTCGGTCTTGTAAATGTCCTCCGGATCGCCGGAAAGTGCTGCCCAGCGGAACGGACCAATACCCCGGCAAAACAGCGGCCGCACATAGGCCGGCACGAAGCCCGGGAAATCGAACGCGTCGTCGACGCCCATTTCCCGCGCCATCTGCCGGATGTTGTTTCCGTAGTCGAGCGTGGGCACGCCCTGTCTATGGAAATCCAGCATCGCCCGGACCTGAACCGCCATCGATTCCTTGGCCGCCTTGATGGTGCCCTTGGGATCCTTTTCGCGGTTTTCTTCCCACTCGGCGACGGTCCAGCCCAGCGGCAGATAGCCGTTCAGCGGATCGTGGGCGCTGGTCTGATCGGTTACCGCGTCGGGCCGCACGCCGCGCCGGACCAGCTCCGGAAAGATATCGGCGGCGTTGCCGAGCAAGCCCACCGATATTGGACGTTTGTTCGCGGCGGCTTTCGCGACGATCGCCAGCGCCTCGTCCAAATCCGCCGTTTGCCGGTCGAGGTAGCCGGTCTTGAGGCGCATTTCGATCCGGCTTGCCTGGCATTCGACCGCCAGCATGGAGGCGCCCGCCATGGTCGCGGCAAGGGGCTGCGCGCCGCCCATGCCGCCCAAACCTCCGGTGAGAATCCATTTTCCCGACAGATCGCCGTCGTAGTGCTGGCGGCCGATTTCGGCGAAGGTCTCGTAGGTGCCCTGGACGATGCCCTGGCTGCCGATGTAGATCCACGAGCCGGCGGTCATCTGGCCGTACATCATCAGCCCCTGCCGGTCCAACTCGTTGAAGTGTTCGAGGTTGGCCCAGTGCGGCACGATGTTGGAGTTGGCGATCAGCACCCGCGGGGCATCCTCGTGGGTCTTGAAAACGCCGACAGGCTTGCCGGATTGCACCAGCAGGGTTTCGTCCGCTTCCAATTCCCGCAGCGTTTCGACGATCCGGTCGTAACAATCCCAGTTGCGCGCCGCCCGGCCGATGCCGCCATAAACCACGAGTTCCTCCGGTTTTTCGGCGACCTCGCCGTCGAGGTTGTTCATCAGCATGCGCAACGGCGCTTCCGTCAGCCACGATTTGCAGGAAATCTCGCTGCCGGTGGGCGCCTTGATATTGCGGCTGTTGTCGATTCGGTTTGGCGCTGTCATCGGATTCCCCGGTTCTAGGGTGTGGACTCATACATGGTTGCGGTGCTGGCGAGGACAATCCCGACGCCACCGCGGTCAGGCGACGGGCGAATAGGGTGTCCGCAACGGCTTGAAGCGGCTTGCCAACCGGTAAGTCCCGCCGGGATGGGTCAGGC
>CBDVDY010000198.1:0-5597 GCA_965372875.1 uncultured Alphaproteobacteria bacterium
TCGTCGCCTACCTACGATCGCTGAAACCGGTGAACCACAAGGTGCGCTAACGGGCGGCGGCACCGCTTCCCTGCCCACGACGAGCTAAGCGAGACTTGGTACTATACTTGCCGGAAAGTTCGCTGGCAGGGAGGCGGGAATGGATTTTACCTTGAGCGAGGAACAGCGCGCGCTGCGGGAAATGGCGCGCCGCTTCGCCCGCGACGAGCTAAGCGAGGTCGCCCGCGAAATCGAGGCGAACGACGAGCCGCTGTCGCTCGACTGGCGGCGGCGCTACGCCGAGATGGGTTTCCTCGGCATCAACATGGACGAGGCCTATGGCGGGCACGGCCTCGGCGGCCTCGAGGCGATCCTGGTGATCGAGGCCTTCGCCGAAATCTCGCCGGCGCTGGCCTTCCCGATTTTCGAAAGCTGCGTCGGCCCGGTGCGCGCCATCGAGCATTTCGCCGGCGAAGCGCTGAAGCGCCGGGTGATTCCCAAGGTCTGCGCCGGCGAGATTGTGGTCGCGGTCGCCATGTCGGAGCCCGAGGCCGGCTCGGCGCTGACCGACCTCAAAACCCGGGCCGAAGTGGGAGCGGACGGCATCGTCCTCAACGGGCAGAAGCGCTGGTGCTCGGGCGGCGGCCACGCCGAGGGCTACGTCGTCTATTGCCGGATGAGCGAGGCGCCCGGGGCGCGCGGCATCGGCGCGGTCTACGTCGAGAAGGACACGCCCGGCCTGTCGTTCGGCGCCCGCGAGCGGCTCATGGGCTTTCGCGGCGTACCGTCGGCCGATATTTTTTTCGACAACGTCGAAGTGCCGCTCGACAATCTCGTGGTGCCGGCCGACGGCGGCTTCCAGCGGCTGATGGAGGCCTTCGATTTGGAGCGCTGCGGCAATGCGACCATGTCCTTGGGCCTCGCCGCCGGGGCGCTGCGGGCGGCGCTCGACTACGTCGGCGAGCGAAAACAGTTCGGCAAGCCCGTCGTCGAGTTCCAGGCGGTGCAGATGAAGCTGGCCGAGATGGCCATGCGGGTCGAGGCGGCGCGGCTGTTGATCTATCGCGCCGTGCAGAACGCCAGCCAGGGCCTGCCCAACGTCTTCGAATCGTCGGTCGCCAAGTGCTTCGCCAACGAGATCAGCCGCGAGGTCTGCGGCACGGCGCTGCAGCTCTTCGGCGCCTACGGCTATTCCAAGGAATATCCCATGGAGCAGCGCCTACGCGATTCCTGGGGCTGGGGCATCGCCGGCGGCACCATCGACATCCAGAAGATCAACATCGCCGCCGCCATGGCCGGCCGGCGCTTCGACCAGCGGCGTTAGGGTATGGACTTCTCGCTGACCCTCGAACAGGAGGCGATCCGCGAGACCGTGGGCCGGATCTGCGCCGAGTTCGACGACGCCTACTGGCTCGAACGCGACCGTAGCGGCGAATACCCGCTCGACTTCCACGCGGCGATGGCGGCCGGCGGCTGGCTCGGCGTGGCCATGCCCGAAGAACACGGCGGCGCCGGCCTGGGGGTGGTCGAGGCGGCGCTGGTCATGCATACGGTGGCCGGCTCCTCGGGTGCCATGGGCGCGGCTTCGTCGGTCCACCTCAACATCTTTGGACCGCACCCGATCGTGGTTTTCGGAACGGAAGAACAGAAGGCGCGCTGGCTGCCCGACCTGATCCAGGGGCGGGTCAAAAGCTGCTTCGCCGTCACCGAGCCCGACGCCGGGCTCGACACCACCAACATCCGCACCCGGGCGGTGCGCGACGGCGACCACTACGTGGTACACGGCCGCAAGATCTGGACCAGCAGCGCGCAGGTCGCGGACAAGTTCCTGCTTCTCGCCCGCACCGCGCCCAGGGAAGCGGGCGCCCGGCGCACCGACGGCATGAGCCTGTTCTTTACCGACCTCGACCGCGGCGGCGCGGTCGAGGTGCGCGAGATCGACAAGATGGGCCGCAAGGCGGTCGATTCGAACGAGCTGCTCATCGACGGGCTGCTTGTGCCGGTCGAGGACCGCATCGGCGAGGAAGGTCGCGGCTTCGAATACATCCTCCACAGCCTCAACCCCGAGCGCATCCTGGTCGGCGTCGAGGCCGTCGCCATCGGCCAGAACGCCATCGCCCGGGCCGCGCGCTATGCCGGCGAGCGCGTCGTCTTCGGCCGCCCCATCGGCCAGAACCAGGCGATCCAGCACCCGCTGGCGGAAAGCTGGATGGCGCTCGAGGCCGCCTGGCTGATGGCCATGCACGGGGCCGCGCTCTACGATTCGGGCCGGCCCTGCGGGCTGCAAGCCAACGCCGCCAAATATCTCGGCGGCGAGGCCGGATTTACCGCCTGCGAGCGCGCGGTGATGACTCTGGGCGGCATGGGCTACGCCAAGGAGTTCCACGTCGAACGGCTCTTGCGCGAAGTGATGATCTGCCGCCTGGCGCCCGTCAGCCCGCAGCTTATCCTTTGCCACATCGCCGAAAAGGCGCTCGGCCTGCCAAAATCGTACTGATGCCCGGAGCGGCGCGGTCGGACGGCGATGAGGCAACCGTCAATGGAAATATCGCGGCGCTTGGTATATGATTCGCTGTCACGAGGGACCCTGGTAACCGTCCATGAGTGAGCAGACCGTCACCCGCAAACTCGCCGCTATCCTCGCCGTCGACGTGGTCGGCTACTCGCGCCTCGTGCGCGACGACGAGGAAGGCACGCTGGCGCGACTCAAGGCCCTGCGGAAGGAGCTCTTCGACCCCAAGATCGGCGAGCACGGCGGCCGCGTGGTCAAGACCATGGGGGACGGGCTTTTGATCGAGTTTCCGAGCGTCGTCGACGCGGTGCGCAACGCGATCGAGGTCCAGGAAGCCGTGGCCCAGCGCAACGCCAGCCTGCCCGAGGACCAACGCATCGTGTTTCGCGTCGGCATCAACCTCGGTGACGTGGTCATCGACGGCGACGATATCCTGGGCGACGGCGTCAACGTCGCGGCGCGGCTGGAAGGATTGGCCGAGCCCGGCGGCATCTGCATTTCCGCCACCGTGCGCGAGCACGTTGCGGGCCGGCTCGACGCCAGCTTCGAGGACATGGGCGATCAACAACTCAAAAATATCGACGAGCCGGTGCGGGTCTACCGGGTCCGCGGCGGAAATGCCGCCGCATCCGCGCCGCCGCGGCCCGCGCTGGTCGCCGACCGGCCGTCGATTGCGGTGCTGCCGTTCGAAAACATGTCGGACAGCCGGGAGTACGAGTTCCTGGCCGACGGCCTGACCGAGGACATCATCACCCTCCTCGCGCGCATGCCCGACTGGTTCGTCATCGCCCGCAACTCGGCCTTCGCCTACAAGGGCCGGCAACCCGACATCCGCGACGTGGGGCGCGAGCTCGGCGTCCGCTACGTGGTCGAGGGCAGTTTGCGGCCCATGGGCGACAAGATGCGAATTACCGTGCAGCTGATCGAGGCGGAAAGCGGCAACCACCTCTGGGCCGAGCGCTTCGACCGCGCCGCCAACGAGATTCACGAGATTCAGGACGAGGTGACCACCGGAATCGTCGCCC
The DNA here is from genome assembly GCA_965372875.1 of uncultured Alphaproteobacteria bacterium. GTDB lineage: Bacteria > Pseudomonadota > Alphaproteobacteria > CBDVDY01 > CBDVDY01 > CBDVDY01. The sequence continues at coordinate 3,517 of CBDVDY010000198.1, forward strand.
AACTGGAGCCGGAAATCACCCGCGCCGAGGTCGCGCTGATCAAGCGCCGCCCGCCCGGCAACCTGGATGCCTGGGGCTACTACCAGCAGGCGCACGGCCTTTTGGTCCTCAAGGGATGGCGGCAGGAGACCTTCGCCGAAGCCGCCGACCTGTTGAACAAGGCGATCGACCTGGACCCGGAATTCGCCCTGGCGCACGCATACCTGTCCCTGATTCTCGCGCTTGGGCACATGTTCGGTCTCGCGCCCGGCCCGGGGCCGGCCGACGAGCGCGCCATCGGCGCCGCCGAAAAGGCGATGAGCATCGACAGCCAGAATTCCGTGGTGCTGGGCTATGTGGGCTGCGCCTTGTGCGACATCGGCCAGACCAACCGCGGCCTCGAAATCCTCGAACGAGCGGTCGAGAACAACCCGAGCAATGCCCAGGCCTGGGTCGCGTTCGGCACCGGCCTCATCAGCGCCGGCAAGGTGCGCAAGGGCGTCGAAATGCTGCAGCGCGGCATGCGGATCAGCCCCAAGGACAACCGACTCGCCTATTGGGGAACGATCCTCGCCTACACGCTGTTCCGGCTGCGGCGCGTCGACGAGGCGTTGCGCGAGGCGCAACAGGCCTGCAGGCGGGACGACAAGCTCTACATGCCGAGGGTGGTCCTGGCCATTATCCTGAGCCAATTGGGGCGCTCCGGCGAGGCCAAGCAGGCGATTGCGGAGGCGCGCCGGATCCGCCCCGAACTGGGAGCGGAGGACGTGCGTCCCCTGGTCGGCCGCCGAGGCGTCAAGATTTTGGGCGACGCGGAGCTTCTGGCATGATCGGATCGGGTCGACGGCGCGGACCGACCGCCTGGGGTATTGTTTGAGCGCTGGATTTCTCGGATGGGAGCAAAGCCATGACGGATCAGGAAAAACTCAGGAAAGTCTTCGAGCGCAACGTCGCCGCGTTCACGAAACGGCCATCGGCGGCGAAGTTGACTCTTACGACCACGGTCCGGTCGGCCGGCGGCGCGACTTGCGAGATCGAGGGAGACGGATGGAAGTTCACCGCCGATCAGCCCGAGATTCAAGGTGGGAACGGCGAAGGACCTGGTGCCGGGTTTTTCATGAACGCCGCCCTGGGCGCCTGCCTGGCACAAGGCATTTCCAGGTGTTTCGCCAACAAGGGGGTGCCGCTCAACGGCGTCGAGGTCAGGATCGAGTCCGATTTCGATTATCGCGGCGCGCTCGGCATCTCCAAGGACGTTCCCGTCGGATTCCAGGAGATGCGGTACTTCGTGGAGGTCGACAGCGACGCCGACGAAAAGGAAATTATGGACGCGCTCGATATCGCCCAGAAATACAGCCCGTTGTTCAACACCTTTTCCAGCCCGCTCAAGATCACGCGGCAGGTCAGCATCCGGCAATCGGGGTGATCCAATGGATACGACCGAGAAAATTCGCTCCGCACACATCCGAACCGCCAAGGCGGTCACGAAACGGCCCGAACTCGCTCAAATGGAAAGGCGCACGACGGCGCGGATCACCGACGGCCTGACCACCGAGATCAAGGTTGGCGAATGGACGTTGACCACCGATGTGCCCGAAGCGGCCGGCGGCAACAACCTTGGGCCGACGCCCAGCGAACTCCAGGAGGCCTCCCTCGCGGGTTGCATCGCGACCGGCGTCGCCATGAAGTTCGCCGAGCTTGGCATCGCCCGCAACGGACTGGAGGTCGAGGTTTTCGCGAGTTTCGACTTTCGCGCCGCATTTGGGGTTGAGAGCGATGCGCCCGTGGGCTATCGCGAGCTTTCGTACACGGTCCACGTCGAAAGCGATGCCGCTGAGACCGACATCATGCGCGCGCTCGACGATGCGGAGGCGGCCAACTTTACGCTCGACAATTTGCGGCGGCCGCTCGAGATCACCCGGCGGGTCAGCATCCGCCGGCCCGATCAAGCCGCTTCATAATCGTCACCGGACCTCGGCGTCGAAAATTGTCGACAGGATTTTGAATTGGGAGCAGAGCCATGGCGGATCAGGCCAAACTCAGGAAAGTGTTCGAGCGCAAGGTCGCCGCGTACACGAAACGGCCGTCGGCGGCGAACTTGA
>CBDVDY010000199.1:0-5572 GCA_965372875.1 uncultured Alphaproteobacteria bacterium
CCGTGCGCGGCGCGGAAGGCATCGACATGGGTCTCGGTGAATTCATAGGGCTCGCTGGAGAACAGCACGAGATCGGTCTCGGCGAGCAGCGCCTCGGTCAACTCCAATTCGGGATAACGGATTTCCGGGTCGTGGCCCTGGGTCTCCCAATTCAAGAGCGCCAGGAGCCGCGAGACATAGGTGTCGCGCGAGACCGTCATCCACGGGTCCATCCAGATGAAATAAAGCACGCGCCTGGAAGGCTTGCCGCGGGTGACCGCCCGCAGGTGCGCCAGCGCCTGCGCGAACGCCGAGCAAAATTCCTCGGCCCGCGCGGCGCGGCCGAAGATGCCGCCCAACAGCCGGAACAGCGCCGGATTGTCCTCGGGCGCCAGCGGATGGGTGACCACGACGTGCGGCACGATCTCGCCGATCGCCGCCGCCATTTGCTCGGTGTTCTCGTCGATATTGAGGATCGCGTGGCTCGGCGCCAGCGCCGCGAGCCGGTCCATGTTGATCTTCTTGGTGCCGCCGAGCGAGGGGATGGCGGCAACCGTAGCGGCGGGATGGATGCAATAATGGGTGCGGCCGATCAGTTGCGTACCGAGGCCGAGGTCGATCAAAAGCTCGGTCAGGCTCGGCACCAGCGAGACGATGCGGGCGTCGGCCCCCGCCGGCGCGTGCGCGGTGCCGGCGGCGTCGGTCAGGGCCCGGCCCATTCGAAGCTGGCGTAATGGGCGTTGAGCCCTGTGTTGTCCCAGTTGGAGCCTTGGTCGGTATAGCTGCCGCGCAGGGTCTTGGCCGCGGCCAGGCGGCTGGAGACGAAATGCCGGACGTTGTCGAGCCACGAGGAATCGCCGTCCAGTCCCTCGACGCCTTCGATCTCGACGTCGAGCACGTCCGGGATCGCCGCGCGGCGGCGGCGGCCGTCGATGGCGAACTCGATGGCAACAATGCGGGTCGGCAGCCGTGTCGCCGTCAGCGCCTTGAGGTTCGCCAGGACGCCGCCGGCCTCGCCGGTGAAAATCGTCTCCAGCGGCGCCCGCTGCGCCGGACTTGCCGCCGCGTCGACATAGTGCGCCATGGTCCAGCCGCCGTCGGCCATCGCCGCCTTGGTGTGGATGGCGAAGGCCGCGTGGGTGCCGGCCAGATCGACGTCGCCACAAGCGCCCTCGTCGATGCGGAAGACCATGCACGTGTCGCAGTGCCCCTGGGTCGGCCGCGCGATGGCGCCGCCATTCTCGTTCCTCGGCCCCAGGATGCAGGGGCAGAGGAAATCGCAGTTGCAGGTTTCCAGATATTCGCCCTTCAGGCGCCAGCTTTCGGTCATCTCGAGCCTCCCTTCCCAATCTCCCCCGCTACGCTACAGGCGGCCGCGCCAATCGGGCAAGCATAGGGTTGCGGAAGTCGCGCGCTACGTTCACGAAACGATCGCGGCGCTCACAATTTTGTGACAAGAAGTGAAGGTCGCGGCGAGCCGGCCTCGACTATAGTTAACTGGGTCAAGCGCGTTGTCGCGGTGACGCCGCATTGCAGCGTGTCTTGAATCTTCCCTTTCCCTCCACCCAAGAAGCGGGGAGCCTTCGGGCTCTCCGTTTCGATTCGCGCGCCCCCGCGAACGGCGGGGATCAGGTTGCGCCCTTCAGCACCGCCGTCACGCGCTTCAGCATGTCGAGCAACCGCGCGCTCTCGCCGGAATCGAGGGCGCCGGACAGTAGCCGTTCCTGCGACTCGACATGCGCGCGCATGGCGGCCAGCGCCCGGCGTCCGGCGGGCGAGAGGGCGAGCGCGTAGGTCCGGCGGTCGTGCGCCGCGCGCCGGCGCACGAGCAGCCCGCGCCGCGCCAGCGCGTCGAGCACCGGCGATAGGGTGGAAGTGTCGACGCCGACCGCGCGGCTGATCGATTTCTGGCTGGCGCCGGGATTGGCTTCCAGCAGCATGAGAAGGCTGAACTGCCCGGGGGTCAGGTCGAGATCCCGCGACACGGATTCGAGGTGCCGGAACGCCGCCGCCTGCGCCTGGCGCAGATTGAAACCTACGTAACCGGGCAGGGCGCCGAAATCGACGGCATCGCCGGCTTGCGCCGGAAGCCTCCGCATTCGCGTACCGTTATTGTGTCTTTCGGGGGGCACACCCGTCGCTTCCCAAGATATTAGTTTGCATATCAAACTAATATCTATATGATTTTCCATCGTCTATCAACGACGAAACGAACGGCCCGAACAAAGTGGCCGGCAAAGCCAGAGACAATGCTTAGCGTGGAACAGAACGAGCTGGTAACGAGGAGCGGCCCTGGCACCCCGGCCGGGGAGCTTCTGCGCCGCTACTGGCAGCCCGCGGCGCTGACCGAGGAGTTGGCCGGGGAACGGCCGATCCTGCCCGTGCGCCTGTTGGCGGAGAATTTGGTCCTGTTCCGGGACGAGGCGGGCGCCTACGGGCTGCTCGACCGCCATTGCCGGCACCGAGGCGCCGATTTGTGTTACGGGCGGCTCGAGGACGGCGGCCTGCGCTGCGCCTTTCACGGCTGGCTTTTCGGCGTCGACGGAAAATGCCTGGAGCAGCCGGCCGAACCGGCGGGCAGCCGCTTCCACGCCAAGGTCCGCCAGCCGTCCTATCCCTGCCAGGAGCGAAACGGAATCGTCTTCGCCTATATGGGCCCGGGCGAGCCGCCGCCGCTTCCCGCCTATGATTGCTTCAAAGCGCCCGACGCGTTCAGCTTCGCCTTCAAGGGGCTCTACGAGTGCAACTGGCTGCAGGCCCTGGAAGTCGGGATCGATCCGGCGCACGCGTCCTTTCTGCATCGTTTTTTCGAGGACGAAGACCCGGTCGAAGGCTACGGGCAGCAGTTTCGCGGCGGTTCCGATCAGTCGGACATGCCGCAAACGAAGGTCCTGCGCGAATTCGATCGGCCGCGGCTCGAAGTGGAGGAAACCGAATACGGCCTGCGCATCTTCGCCCTGCGCGAGCTGGACGAGGCGCGGACGCATATCCGCGTGACCAACCTGACCTTCCCCAACGCCATCGCCGTGCCCATGAGCGCCAACATGATCCTGACCCAGTGGCACGTGCCGATCGACGATACCCACAACTATTGGTACACGATCTTCACGGATTACCGGGAGCCCGTGGACAAGGAGACCATGCGGGCGCAACGCCTCGCGAGCTGCACCTTGCCCGGTTACCGGCCGCTCAGGAACCGCGCCAACAATTACGGCTTCGACGCGCGCGAGCAGAAGACCAAGACCTATACCGGCATGGGCATGGACATCAACGTGCACGACCAGTGGGCGGTCGAATCGCCCGGACCGATCCAGGACCGCACAATCGAGCATCTCGGCGCCACCGACAAGGCGATCACCGCCTACCGCCGCATGCTGTTGAAATCCATCGCCGGCTTGGAGAAGGGCGAAACGCCGCCGGCGGGCAATGTTGGGGCGGATGGCGGCCCAATCACCATCGACACCGTCGGCCCCACCGAATCCTGGCAGGAATGCTGGCGTGAGCGGGACCGAAGCCGGCGCGAAGAATCGGCATGGGCGGGCGATTCGTGATAATTCAGCGGCGCTAGTACGGGGGGACACATGGCATCGCGCGACGGCAGCATCGGCAGCGACAACTTCGTCGAGCGGCACGGCTTGTGGAGCGACGAGGATTCCGAGGCGGCGAGCCGGGCCGCGAGCTTGATCGAGCAACACGACATCGAAATCGTGCGCTTCTCGATCGCCGACCAGCACGGAATATTGCGGGGCAAGTCGCTGATCGCCGACGGGTTTTCGCTCGCCATGCGCAACGGCTGCACCGTGGCGACAACACTGTTCGCCAAGGATACCTCGCACCGCACGGTCTATCCCGTCTTTTCACCCGGCGGCGGATTCGGCATCCCCGACATGGGCGGTGGCGCCGATTTGATCATGGTGCCCGATCCAAAGACGTTTCACGTCCTGCCGTGGGCGCCCAGGACCGGCTGGATGCTCTGCGACGTCTATTTCATGGACGGCCGGCCGGTTCCGTTTTCCACGCGCCAGCTTTGCCGCAACGTGCTCGACGAGCTGGAAGGAAGGGGCTACGGCTTCGTCGCCGGGATCGAGCTGGAATTCTATGTCTTCCGGCTCGAGGATGCCAAACTGCGGCCGGAAGAGGCGACCCAGCCCCCGGTGCCGCCCGACGTGAGTCTGTTGGCGCGTGGCTACCAATACCAGACCGAACTACGGCTCGATCAACTCGACCCGGCCATCGAGATCATTCGGCGTGACCTGCTGGCCATGGGCATGCCGCTCAGGTCCATCGAATCGGAATTCGGCCCCAGCCAGGTCGAGATCAGCTTCTACCCGGGCGACGGGCTCGAGATCGCCGATTCGGCCATCTTGTTTCGCAGCGCGGTCAAGCAGATCTGCCGGCGCCACGGCTACCACGCGACGTTCATGTGCCGGCCGGCCATCCCGAACGTGTTTGCCAGCGGCTGGCACATGCACCAGTCCCTGGTGGACCGGAACACCGGGAGGAATGCCTTCACGCCACGCAACGGAGAGGCGTTTCTGTCGCCGCTCGGCATGGCATACATGGCCGGTCTCCTGAAGCACGCGTGGGCGGCGTCGGTGTTCACGACGCCGACAATCAACGGCTACAAGCGCTATCACCACGCGAATTCGCTGGCCCCCATCGCGGCCAACTGGGGGCGCGACAACAGGGGCGTCATGGTCCGCGCGATCGGCGGCGCCGACGATCCCGCCGCGCGCCTGGAAAACCGGATCGGCGACCCGGCGGCGAACCCGTACCTGTACGTGATCTCGCAAATCGTGGCGGGCATGGATGGGGTCGAGAACGGATTGGAGCCGCCGTCGCCGACCGATTTGCCCTACCAGAGCGAGGCGCCGCCATTGCCCCGAAGCCTGATGGAAGCGGTCCCGGCGTTGCGCGAAGACAAACTGTTTCGGGGGGCTTTGGGCGACCAGTTCGTGGACTACATCCTGACCTTGAAGGAGGCCGAAATCGCCCGCTTCCTGTCCGAGGTGACGGACTGGGAGCAGCGGGAATATTTCGAGATTTTCTGAGGAGTTGTCGTGATGATGGATTGCGCCCCCTGCCGGCCCGCCGGCGAGAAGAGCGAGCCCGGAGAGGCCAACGCCGCCGCCAACGCCGACGCATCCGCGGGGACCGGCTGCGAGCCGGCCCGGGACCAGCCGGCGACCAGGCACAACACCTATATCCGCCACGTGCGCTTCGCCGATTGCGATCCGGCGCGCATCGTGTTCTATCCGCGCTTCTTCGAGCTGTTCGACCGCGCCACGGAAGAGCTGTTCCACTCGGTCGGTTTTTACTGGGACAAGGAATTCGGCAGCAACGGGCTCAACGGCTTGCCGCTGGTCGATGCATCGGCCAAGTTCATCAGCCCGGCGTGGTTCGGCGACACCCTGGAGATCGAGAGCTGGATCGACGAGTGGAAGGGCAAGGTCTTCGTCGTGGAACACCGCGTCCGCGTGGGGGACCGGGAGATCGCCGAGGGACGCGAGGTCCGGGTCTGGGCCATGAACGCGCCGGACCGCCCCTCGGGCATCCGCGCCGTGCCCATGCCCGACGAAATCCGCGCCCGGTT
>CBDVDY010000200.1:0-5565 GCA_965372875.1 uncultured Alphaproteobacteria bacterium
TAAATCAGTCCCAGCGCGCGCAACTCGGCCGCCATTTCGGGCGGCGGCTGTTCGGCCAAAAGCTCGTGCGGCGCAAGATCGCGCGGCGCGTCGGCCACCTCGAGATAGCGCCAGCCCTGGTGCGGCCGGCGTGGCTGCGCCTGGGTGCGAACCAGCGTTGGATCGCGCACGATAAAACAATAGGCGCCGTCCTGGTCGACGACCCGCTCGAGCCCGACGATGCGCTGGCGCACCTGGACGAATCCCTTGATCACCCAATAGATCGAGCCGCCATCGAGGATCGAGGCGGCGCGGCGCGGAAAGTGCCGGGTCCGATGAATGAGACGCCCCATCTCGGCGATGCGCCGTTCCTGCGATTCCGCCAGTTGATCGACCGTGTCGATACCGACACAGAGCTTGAGGAGATGGACCGTCACGATGGCCGCACTGTAGCGCAACGACCGGTCGCCGCCCAGCGTTCGGTGACCCGGGCGGCAATACGGTGCGGCGCCCTTTGGCCATTCTTCGAGACGCGTCCCTTCGGTCCGCTCCTCAGAATGAAGTTTGTTTGATTCACATAGTTCGCTTCATGCTGAGGAGCCGCGAAGCGGCGTCTCGAAGCATGCCGGAACCGCGGAAGATTTCTCAGCAGGCCCTAGTCGGCTTTGGCCGCGATCGCCAGCGCGACCTTGGAGACCGGCGGCCGGCCGAGATGGCCGGAGATGAATTGGCCCGCCGCGACCACGCCGTCGAAATCGATGCCGGTCTCGATGCCGAGCCCTTCGAGCATATACAGCACGTCCTCGCTGGCGACGTTGCCGGCGGCCCCGGGCGCATAGGGGCAGCCGCCCAGCCCGGCGACCGAGCTGTCGATTACGGCCGCGCCGCGCTCGAGACAGGCGTGGATATTGGCCAGCGCCTGGCCGTAGGTGTCGTGGAAATGCAGGCCGATCCTGCCGATCGGCACCTTCGTGGCGACCCGGTCGACCATCGCCACGGCCCGGCCCGGCGTGCCGACGCCGATGGTATCGCCCAGCGATATTTCGTAGCAGCCCATGGCCAAAAGCTTGCCGGCGATTTCGGCCACCTGGTCGAGCGAGGTCTCGCCCTCGTACGGGCAGCCGAGCACGCAGGAGATGTAGCCGCGCACACGCACGCCCTCGGCCCGCGCGCCGGCGCAGATTTCGGCGGAACGTTCGAGGCTCTCGGCGATCGAGCAGTTGGTGTTCTTTTGGCTGAAGGTTTCCGAGACGGCGGCGCCCACCGCCACTTCCTCGACGCCGGCGGCGAGCGCGCGCTCGAGCCCCTTCCGGTTGAGCGCCAGCGCAGTGTAGCTGACCCCGACCCGGCGCTGGATGCCGGCGAAAACGTCCGCGGTGTCGGCCATCTGCGGCACCCATTTCGGCGACACGAAGGCGCCGGACTCGATCACCGTAACGCCGGCCGCGGCGAGCCGGTCGATGAGCGCTATCTTGACCGCCAGCGGCACGATTTCGGCCTCGTTCTGCAGGCCGTCCCGCGCGCCCACCTCCACCAGCTTCACCTGTCTGGGCAGGGTCATGGTGCCTCCGCTTCCTCGATCTCGACGAGTTCGGCGCCTTCCTCGACCTGGTCGCCGACGGCGAAACACACCCGGCGCACCGTCCCGGCGGCGGGAGCCGTGATTGTGTGCTCCATCTTCATCGCCTCGAGCACCAGGAGCGGCGTACCCGCTTCGACGGCGGCGCCGTCGTCGGTCATGATCTCGATGATCTTGCCCGGCATCGGCGCCGTCAAGCGGCCAGCGCCGGCGTCGTGCGCGGCCGAGGCGGCCAGCCGGTCGACCACGATCAAATTATGCGAAAATCCCCGCACGAATATCGTCAGCGCCTCGCCCTGGCGAACCGCCGTCGCCCGCACCCGCGATCCGGCGATCTCGGCAATCATCGCGCCGTCGGCATCGAATTCGCCGCGCACGGCTGCCGTCCCGCCCGGCAGATCCATGAGGTAATGCCCATCGCGGTAATGCACGGTGACGGCGATCTCCTCGTCGCCGTCCCGGAAGCGCAGCACGTGGTGCGCGTCGTCGTTCAGCCGCCAGCCATCGCGCCGGTGCCAGGGCGAATAGGGATCCGCCGATTCCCGCGCCGCCGCGTCGGCCTCGTTTGCTTCGCGCAGCACTTCGGAGAGCGCGGCCAGCGCCAGTACGATGTCGGGCTCGGCGCCATCGGCGGCGAGAAGCTCGGCCGTATGACTCTCGACAAAGCCGGTATCGGTGTCGCCCGCGGCGAAAACAGGATGCGCGGCGATGGCGGAAAGAAACGAAACGTTGTTGGCCAGCCCGGCGATCTCGCAGCCGGCCAGCGCGCGGCGCAGTTGCCCGAGCGCCGCGCCGCGGTCTCGATCCCAGACCACCAGCTTGGCGAGCAGCGGATCGTAATGGATGCCGACCCCGTCGCCTTGGCGGATTCCGGAATCGACGCGGACGTGGCGCCCCTCCTCGGGCAGCCGTAGATGCGACAGGGTGCCGGTCGCGGGCAGAAAATCGTTCGCCGGATCCTCGGCGTAGAGCCGGACTTCGATCGCGTGCCCGTCGATGGCCAGCTCGTCCTGGGCGCGCGGCAGCGATTCGCCGGCGGCGACGCGGAACTGCCATTCCACCAGATCGTGGCCGGTGATCATCTCGGTCACCGGGTGCTCGACCTGCAGGCGCGTGTTCATCTCCATGAAATAAAAGGCGCCGTCCCCGTCGGCCAGGAATTCGACGGTACCGGCGCCGACGTAACCGATGGCGCGCGAAGCGGCCACCGCCGCCGCGCCCATCTCGGCCCGGCGCGCGGCGGTCATGCCGGGGGCCGGCGCCTCCTCGACGATTTTCTGGTGCCGGCGCTGGATCGAGCAATCGCGCTCGAACAGATGCACCGCGTTGCCGTCCCCGTCGGCGAAGATCTGCACCTCGATGTGGCGCGGACGCGCGAGGTATTTTTCGATCAGCACGCGGTCGTCGCCGAAGGACGATTTCGCTTCGCGCTTGGCGGATTTGAGCGCGTCGGCGAAGCCCGCTGGCTTCTCGACCACCCGCATGCCCTTGCCGCCGCCGCCGGCCGATGCCTTGATCAGCACCGGATAACCGATCTTGCCGGCCTCCTTGGCCAGCATCTTTTCGCCCTGCCCGGCGCCGTGATAGCCGGGGACCAGCGCCACGCCGGCCTTTTCCATGATCTCCTTGGCCGCGCTCTTCGAGCCCATGGCGCGGATCGCATCGGCCGGAGGGCCGACAAAGAGAAGCCCGGCGCGCCCGCAGGCCTCGGCGAACTCGGCGTTCTCGGCCAGGAATCCATAGCCCGGGTGGATCGCCTCGGCGCCGCTATTGGCGGCGGCGGCGAGCACCGCATCGATATCGAGATAACTTTCCGCCGCCGACGCCGGGCCGATCAAGCGCGCCTCGTCGGCCATGGCGACATGCAGGGCATCCGCGTCGGCCTCGGAATAGACCGCCACGGTGCGCAGCCCCATGCGCCGCGCCGTGCGCACGATGCGGCAGGCGATCTCGCCCCGGTTGGCGATCAGAACGGACTCGAACATCGATCCCTCAATCTCGGTGGCTTCCGGCGGTCAGCCGGTGCCGGTGCGGGCGCCGCATGTGGACTCACTCTCCGCGCCATGCCGGGCCGCGCTTGGCGAAAAAGGCGGCTATGCCTTCCTTGGCTTCGTCGGTGGCGCGGGACTCGGCGATGCGGCGCGCGGTGTCGGCGATCATGTCCGCATCCACCGGGCCATCGGCAACCCGTGCTACCAGCCGCTTGATCGCCGCCTGCGCTCCGGGTCCGCCCGCGAACAGTACGTCGATCATGTCTTCGCCGGCGGCCGCCAATTCGTCGGCCGCGACGACCTCGTGGACGAGGCCGAGGCGCCGCGCCTCGCCGGCGCCGATGATTTCTCCCGTCAGCATGTAACGCCGCGCCTGGCGCACGCCCATCGCGCGCACGACGTAGGGCGAAATGGTCCCCGGGATCAGGCCGATCCTGACTTCGGACAGGCTGAAGCGCGCGTCCTCGGACGCAATGACGATGTCGCAGCAACATGCCAGCCCAACGCCGCCGCCATAAGCACCTCCCTGGACCAGCGCCAGTGTCGGCTTCGACAGGCCGTTCAGGATGCGCAGCAACTCGCCCAGCTTCTCCGCGTCGGCGATGTTCTCGGCCTCGGAGTAACCGGCGGTGCGTCGCAACCATTTGAAGTCGGCCCCGGCCGAGAAGCTTTTGCCGTTGCCGGAGAGCACCACGGCGCGCACCTCCGCGTCGCCGTCGAGATCCGTGAAGACCTCCGTCAGGCGCGCGATCAGCGCGTCGTCGATGGCGTTGTGGATCTCCGGGCGGTTCAGGATCACCCGCGCCACGCCGCGCGCGTCGACGTCGGTCAGAACGGTTTCGCTATCGTCGGTCATTTGGCTTCCGCTCCTTGTCCTCACATCCTGAAGACGCCGAACTTGGTTTCCTCGACCGGAGTGTTGAGCGCCGCCGAGATCGAGAGGCCAAGCACCATGCGCGTCTCGGCCGGGTCGATGATGCCGTCGTCCCAGACCCGCGCGGTCGAGTAATAGGGGTGGCTCTGGTGCTCGAACTGATCGAGGATCGGCTGCTTGAATGCCGCCTCCTCCGCCTCCGACCAAACTCCGCCCTTGGCCTCGATATTGTCGCGGCGCACCGTGGCCAGCACGCTCGACGCCTGTTCGCCGCCCATGATCGAGATGCGCGCGTTCGGCCACATCCACAGGAAACGCGGGTGAAAGCCGCGCCCGCACATGGAATAATTGCCGGCGCCGAAGCTGCCGCCGATGATGATGGTGAATTTCGGCACCTTGGCGCAGGCCACCGCGGTGACCATCTTGGCGCCGTGCTTGGCGATGCCGCCGGCCTCGTATTTCTGGCCCACCATGAAGCCGGCGATGTTCTGCAGGAATACCAGCGGGATGCCGCGCTGGGCGCAAAGCTCGATGAAATGCGCGCCCTTGACCGCCGATTCCGAAAACAAGATTCCGTTGTTGGCGACGATGCCGACGGGATAGCCGAAGATGTGGGCGAAGCCGCAGACCAGCGTCGACCCGTAAAGCCGCTTGAATTCGTCGAACTCGCTGGAATCGACGATGCGGGCGATGATCTCGCGCACGTCGTAGGGCTTGCGCACGTCGCTCGGCACGATGCCGTAAATGTCGGCGGCATCGTACAGCGGCTCTCGCGGCGGGCGCATTTCGACGTCGGGGTATTTGCCAGCGTTCAAATTGCCGACGATGCGCCGGGTGATGCCGAGCGCGTGATAGTCGTCGTCGGCCAGATAATCGGTGACGCCGGAGGTCCGGCTGTGCATCTCGGCGCCGCCCAGCTCCTCGGCGCTCACCACCTCGCCGGTCGCCGCCTTCACCAGCGGCGGCCCGCCCAGGAAGATCGTGCCCTGGTTCTTGACGATGATGCTCTCGTCGCACATCGCCGGGACGTAGGCGCCGCCGGCGGTGCACGATCCCATGACCACGGCGATCTGCGGGATGCCCATGCCGGACATGTTGGCCTGGTTATAGAACTCGTGGCCGAAATGGTAGGCGTCGGGGAA
>CBDVDY010000201.1:0-5553 GCA_965372875.1 uncultured Alphaproteobacteria bacterium
GGCGACAACCAGTGGGGCGACGTGGTCCGCTGGACGCTGTACGCCATGCTCGAGGCGGAGGAACAGGGAATTTCGTCCAAGAACGTCGGCAAAATGAAGGGGTCGAAGAACCCCGCGGTCAAACGGCTCCTGGGCACCGAGGGCGACCTCGGCAAGAACCTGGGCCTGTCCAAGGACTGGGCGGCAAACATCATCAAACAGGTCGGAAACTACGCCGAAAGCTATAACCGCAACGTCGGCCCCGATACGCCGCTGATGCTGGCGCGCGGCGTCAACGCGCTGTGGAAGGACGGCGGTCTGCAGTACTCCATGCCGGCTCGTTAATCGCCGGACGCGGAAACCTACTATCGGCCATGTCCGGCAGCCGCCGGGCATGGCCTTCCGCGTGTCACCAGAGACCGCACTTTCGGGAGGCGCGTCATGGCGGTGGGGAGCGGCCCTGACACCACACCCTCCAAACCTCCGGTTTGGAACGATCCGCGATACCGGTCGCTGTTTTTTCAGGCGGCCACGCTGATCCTTGTCATCGGTTTTTTTCTCTATATCGGCAACAACACCGCCGAAAACCTCGAGCGGCAGAACATCGCCTCGGGCTTCGGCTTCCTCGAGACCACCGCCGGCTTCGCCATCATCATGTCGCTGATCGAGTACAGCGAGGAGATGAGCTACGGCCGGGCGTTCCTGGTCTCGATCCTGAACACGCTGCTGGTTTCGTTCATCGGCATCATCCTGGCGACGATCCTGGGATTCACCATCGGCATATTGCGCCTCTCGGGCAACTGGCTGGTTGCCCGCCTGGCCGCCACCTATATCGAGATATTCCGCAATATCCCGCTGCTGCTGCAGATATTCTTCTGGTATTTCGCGGTGCTGCGGGCGCTGCCAGGGCCGCGCGACAGCATGGCCTTGCTGGACAGCTTTTTCCTCAATAACCGGGGCCTGCAAATTCCCGCGCCGGTGCTGGAGCCGGGCTTCGGTCTGGTCATAGTTGCCTTCGCCGTCGCCGTCGCGGCCACGGTAATGGTGGCCCGCTGGGCGCGCCGGCGCCAGGAACGATCCGGCCAACAGTTCCGCACCGCCTGGACGGGATTGGGGCTCATCGTCGGCCTGCCGCTGCTGGTGGCGGCGGCCAGCGGATTCCCAATGAGCTGGGAATACCCCGCCTTGCGCGGCTTCAACTTCCGCGGCGGCGTGACGCTGATTCCGGAATTCGTCTCGCTGATCCTCGCGCTCAGCGTCTACACCGCCTCCTATATCGCCGAGATCGTGCGCGCCGGTATCATGGCGGTAAGCCACGGCCAGACCGAGGCCGCCTATTCCGTCGGCCTCAAGCCGGGGACAACGCTGCGGCTGGTCATCGTCCCCCAGGCGCTTCGCGTCATCATCCCGCCGTTGAGCAGCCAGTATTTGAACCTGACCAAGAATTCCTCGCTGGCCGCGGCCATTGCCTACCCCGATCTGGTGCTGGTGTTCGCCGGCACGGTGCTGATGCAGACCGGCCAGGCGGTCGAGATCATCGCCATGACCATGGTGGTCTACCTGACCATCAGCCTGACGATCTCGGGCTTCATGAACTGGTACAACATGAAGATGGCGCTGGTTGAGCGATGAGCGACGTCGCACAGACCCACGAGACCGGGCACCATCCCGACCAGCCGCCGCCGGTCGCCACGGTCGGTGTTCTGGGGTGGCTGCGCAAGAACCTGTTCTCGTCGGTGCTCAACTCGCTTCTTACCCTCGTCGCGGCCTATTTCCTCTACGTGCTGATACCGCCCGTGGTCGACTGGGTGGTTGTCAGCAGCGTCGCCAGCGGCAGCAACCGTTCGGTCTGCGACATGGGGCGGGCGCTCTCGCGCATGGGCGCGGCGATGGAAAGCGCCGATCTGGCCGACATCGAGTCGGAGGCGACGCAGGACCGGCTCGTCGAGGTCACGGATTTTTACGGCCAGTTCGCGAGCCGGGTCGGTAACAAGAAGAACAACCCGCCCGCCGATATCACGGCGCTGGCCGGGGAGATCGACCTCAAGGCGACGCGCAAGGATCTGGACGACGCCATCGCCAAGAACGACGCCGCCCGCATCGAATCGCAATTCCAGCGGCTGGCGCCGTTGGTCGAATGGGGTTCCGTCCGCGACGGCGCCTGCTGGACCTTCATCGTCGTATGGTTCGATCAGATCATTTATGGCCGCTATCCGGCCGGCGAGCGCTGGCGGGTCAACCTCGCCTTCCTCATCCTGATCGTCTCGGCGGTTCCCCTGTTCGTCCAGCGCTTCAAGGGCAAGGGCTGGGTCGGCGCCTATCTGCTGGTGATCTTTCCGGTCATCGCCTACTACCTGTTCACCGGCTTCTCGCGCGACGATATCCTGGCCTGGGCGTTCCGGATCATGGGGTTCGCGGCGCTGGCGCTCGGCCTGCTGGCGCTAATGCCGCATACCGGCGTGTGGCGCGAACGTTCGAAGTGGATTTCGATCGCGCTCATTGTGCTGCTGCCGCTGTGGGGCGTTTCCGCGTCGTCGACCTGGACCGGCGGCATATTGGCGGGCGGACCGGCATGGGCCGGCGTGCTGACGGTGCTGCTGGCGATCGCGCCGCCGCTGGCGGTGGTCGGCGGCCTGATGCTGCCGCGCTGGCGGGCCGAGATCCTGGCGCGGTTTTGGCAACTCGCCGTAATCGTCGGAATCCTCGCCTTCATCGGCGGCGTGCTGCCGCTCCTGTTCTGGGATCCCGTCGTGGGCCCGACCGCGCCCTGGGCCATGGCGGTCGTGCTGGGGTCGTTCGCCATGGCCGCAATTTGTCCCTGGGGCTACGATTCCGGCTCCGGCGTGGCCGGCCGGATCGCGGCGCTGCTGCTGCCGGCCTATCTCGGCATCGCCTACATGATCTTCGACGGCCCGCCGGACTTCCTCAATTTCGGCTTCCTCGACTGGGCCTGGACCACGCGATCGACGTTCGCCGGCGTCGCCAGCACGCTTCCGGTGGTGGAAACGCCGCTCTGGGGCGGCATGTTCGTCACCCTGGTGATCGCCGGAGTCGGCATCGTCGCCTCGCTGCCCATCGGCATCGTGCTGGCGCTGGGACGAAGATCGAAGATGCCGATCATGCGCATATTCAGCGTCGTGTGTATCGAGGTATGGCGCGGCGTGCCGCTGATTTCGGTGCTGTTCATGGCCTCGGTCATGTTCCCGCTGTTCCTGCCCGAGGGCGTTAACTTCGACAAGCTGCTCAGGGCGCTCTTGGGCGTGGCCCTGTTCGCCTCGGCCTACATGGCCGAGGTGGTGCGCGCCGGCCTGCAGGCGATCCCCAGGGGCCAGTACGAGGCGGCGCAGGCGCTCGGCCTCAACTTCCCGCGGATGATGGGGCTGATCGTCCTGCCGCAGGCGCTGAAGCTGGTGATACCGGGCATCGTCAACACCTTCATCGGGCTTTTCAAGGACACCACGCTGGTCCTGATCATCGGCCTGTTCGATCTCTTGGGCATGGTCCAGCTGGCGGCGACCAACCCCAACTGGCTCGGCTTCTCCGAGGAAGGATACGTCTTCGCGGGCTTCGGCTTCTGGCTGTTCTGCTTCGCCATGTCGCGTTACAGCCAGTTCGTCGAACGCAAACTGCACACCGGACATTAAGGGAGGCGATTATGGCGGACGCCGCCGCGACAACGGAAACCAAACCCGCGCCCTCGACCAAGGCCATCATCGAGATGCGGAACATGCACAAATGGTACGGCGAGTTCCACGTCCTCAAGGACATCAACTTTACCGTCCGGGAGCAGGAACGCATCATCATCTGCGGGCCGTCGGGCTCGGGCAAATCCACCCTGATCCGCTGTATCAACCGGCTGGAAGAGCATCAACGCGGCCAGATCATCGTCGACGGGGTGGAGCTCACCGGCGACCTCAAGCACATCGAGCAGATCCGCCGCGAGGTCGGCATGGTGTTCCAGCATTTTAATCTGTTTCCGCACTTGACCGTGTTGCAGAACCTGACCCTGGCGCCCATCTGGGTGCGCAAGATGCCCAAGGTCGAGGCCGAGGAAGCCGCCATGCGGTATCTCGAGCGAGTCAAGATTCCCGAGCAGGCGGCCAAATTCCCGGGGCAGCTTTCGGGCGGTCAGCAGCAGCGCGTCGCCATCGCGCGGTCCTTGTGCATGAACCCCAAGATCATGCTGTTCGACGAGCCGACTTCGGCCCTCGACCCCGAGATGATCAAGGAGGTGCTCGACACCATGATCGAGCTCGCCGAGACCGGCATGACGATGCTCGTGGTCTCGCACGAGATGGGCTTCGCGCGCACCGTGGCGCACCGGGTGATCTTCATGGACGAGGGCCAGATCATCGAGGAGAACGAGCCCGAGGAATTCTTCAACAACCCGCAAAACGACCGCACCAAGCTGTTCCTGAGCCAGATTTTGCAGCATTAGGGCGGACTCACCCTTCGAGACGCTCGCGTCGCTCGCTCCTCAGGACGAAGTATTTTTTGACTTAAAAGAATACTTCGTCCTGAGGAGCCGCCGGAGGCGGCGTCTCGAAGGGCGACCGCTCGTCATCCTGATTTGCGCCGCGACAACGTCTGCAACAAATCCATGTCCCCGGCCATCAGCGCTTCCTTCTTGGCGCGGCTCCAACCCTTGATTTGGCGTTCCGCGTTGTTTGCGTCGTCATATCTCTGAAATTCTTGGTGCGACAAAAGCGAAACGGGACGACGCGACGAAGTGTAGCCCGCGAAAGTTCCGGCGTTGTGTTCGGCGATACGGCGTTCCAGAGTCGTCTGTGTCTTGCCAACGTAGTAGCTACCGTCGAAGCATTTCAGGATGTAGACGTAGGCGGACATGGAGTTTCCAATTCGATTGGCACCCTTCGAGACGGGCCTCCGGCCCTCCTCAGGGTGAAGCGTCTTTTTACTTACAAAATGACGTCGTCCCGTGGAGCCGGCGCGGCCGGCGTCTCGAAGGGCGAGGAAGCCGCGCTGTCGGTGCGCCCCTACTGCCCCAGCGCCGGCTTTAGCCCGATGCCGAATTCGCGCTCGGCGTTCTCGTGGGCGATCGCCTCGGCCACGTCGCCGGGGAGCTTGCCGAGCCAGTCGCGGTGATCGGCGATCAATTCGCCATAGGCGTCCCATTGCGAATTGATGTAGGTGTCGGTGCCGATCATGAAGCGGTCCTTGTGGCGGATCAGCAGGTCGCGCCAGACCGGATCGAGAACGCCGCCGGGTTTGATTTCGCCGGCGCGGAACGAGACGTCGGCCGTAAGGCGGCGGTACCGGTCCATCATCTCGCCGACCGCTGCCGCCGGGGCGAAGCCGGAATGCGCCCAGTGAATGCGCAATCGCGGCTCGACTTCGAACAGGGCGCGCACGGCCTCGGCGTCCGAATGGGCGTGCAGCATGAGGTTGCGCGCCACCGCCAGCCTGGCGATCTCGCGGATTTGCGGCGTGCCGGCATTCGCCGCGCCGTTCAGGTGAAACTCGCCGATACCGACATAGGGGCCGCCCGCGAGCCGCCCCTTCATGTAGTCCAGCACCGCGTCGCTGGCGAACCAGTCGGCCATGTCGGCGCGG
>CBDVDY010000202.1:0-5535 GCA_965372875.1 uncultured Alphaproteobacteria bacterium
TGGGCCGCCGACGGCACCGCGTTGCCGGCGCCGACCCAGGCCATGCCGACGCCCGCGAGATGGGCGCTGCGGGCCCAGATCTGCCCCGCCGGATGGATACCGATGGGAAACGAGATATGGCACAGATCGCCGGGCCCGAGGCCGGTGCAGGCGAACGCCCGGCCCCACGATTCGAGCCCGTAGGTCACGTCCTCGAAGGTGCGCGGGTAGAACACCGGCTTGCCCGTGGCCCCGCCCGAGCGCCAGTACTCGGCGATCCGCTCCGGCGGTGCGACGCAGATCGCTTCCATGAACTCGGCGTGGCTCATCGCCCTGAGCACGTCCTTGCCGATGATCGGGATTTTCCGCCATTCCTCGGGATCGTCGAGCTTGTCGGCGTCGATGCCGTCGAGCTTGCCGCGGTACCAGGGCGCATGTCTGGCGCGCTCGAAGGCGATGCGCTTGCGCTCGCTCTGAATCCGCCGGATATCCGCCCGCGATTCGGGCAGCGGCTGAAGCATCGTTGTCCCTCCCGTTGACAGGCGCTTCGGTTGCTTCGAGACTCCGTATCCGCGCCTATCATAGAGGGATGACCGGATCATGCCAGCCTCGGGAAAACCCGGCAGAATCGCCGTGATCGGCGGCGGACCCGGTGGCCTGTACTTCGCCATCCTGGCCAAGAAATCCTACCCCCACGCCGATATCACCGTCTACGAGCGCAACCGCCCGGACGACACCTTCGGCTTCGGCGTGGTGTTCTCGGACGAGACGCTGGACAACTTCCTGTCGCACGACCCGGCGACCTACGACGCCATCACCGGCAGCTTCGCCTATTGGGACGAGATCGATTTCCGCTTCCACGGCGAGGTGATCCGCTCCTCGGGGCACGGGTTCTGCGGCTGCGGGCGCAAGGAGCTGCTGCTGATTCTGCAGACCCGGGCACGCGAGCTGGACGTCGAGATGCGGTTCGAGACCGAGATCACGGATCCGGCGGCGCTGGCGGACGCCGATCTGATCGTCGCCGCCGACGGCATCAACAGCGTCGTGCGCGAGACCTACGCGGCGCATTTCCGGCCCAGCGTCGAATGGCGGAAAAACCGCTTCATCTGGCTCGGCAGCAGCAAGCCCACCGACGCCTTCACCTTCGATTTCACCGAAAACCGGCACGGCATCTGGGTGCTCGGCGCCTACCAGTACAATTCCGAACTCGCCACCTGGATCGTCGAGGCGCCGGAAGCGACCTGGGCCAGCGCCGGCGCGGAACTCGAATCCCTCGGCGAGGCCGAGACGCTGGCCTACATGGAAGCGCTTTGGGCCGAGCAGCTGGCGGGCCACAAGCTGGTCGCCAACAAGTCGGTCTGGCGCGTGTTCCCGACGATCCGCAACGAACGCTGGTGGTTCCGCAACATCGTGCTGATCGGCGACGCGCTGCACACCGCGCATTACTCCATCGGCTCGGGCACCAAACTGGCGATGGAGGATTCCATAGCCCTGCTCGCGGCGATCGAGGCCAGCGACGGCGTGCCGGCGGCGCTGGCGCTGTTCGAGGCAAGCCGCCGCGAGGAGGTGGAGAAGACCCAGCACGCCGCCGACGTCAGCGTCATCTGGACCGAGAACCCGCAACGCTACTGGGCGATGCAGCCGCTGCAGGCGGCGTTCTCCATGCTCTCGCGTTCGAAGCAGGTGACGTACGAGAATCTGCGCCTGCGCGACCCGGCGTTCGTCGAGAGGGTCGACACCTGGTTCGCCGGCCAGGTGCGCCAGAGCCAGGGTTTCGAGCTGCCGCTCGACCCGCCGCCGCCGCCCATGTTCACGCCCTTCCGCCTGCGCGGCATGACAGTCGCCAACCGCGTCGTGGTCTCGCCCATGGACATGTATTCGGCCGAGGACGGCACGCCCGGCGAGTTCCATTACGTGCATTTCGGCGGCCTGGCGCTGGGCGGCGCCGGGCTGATCGTCTCCGAGATGATTTGCGTCACGCGCGACGGCCGCATCACCCCGGGCTGCGCCGGGCTCTACGCGCCCGAACACGTCGCGGCCTGGAGCCGCATCGTCGATTTCGTGCACGGCCAGTCGGACGCCAAATTCGCCTTCCAGCTCGGCCATTGCGGGCGCAAGGGCTCGACCCGGCTGGCCTGGGACGGCATGGACGAGGCGCTCGAAGAGGGCAACTGGCCGCTCATGGCACCCTCCGCCCTGCCCTTCTACCCGCGGGGCCAAACCCCGCGCGCCATGACGCGGGACGACATGGACGAGATTACCGCCGCGTTCGCCGCGTCCACGCGCATGGCCGGGGAAGCCGGCGCCGACATGATCGAGCTGCACATGGCGCACGGCTATCTGCTCTCGTCCTTCATCACGCCGGTGAGCAACCGGCGCGAGGACGAATACGGCGGCGGCCTGGAAAACCGCATGCGCTATCCGCTGGAGGTGTTCGACGCGGTGCGCGCGGCGTGGCCCGGGGACAAGCCCATCTCGGTGCGCATCTCGGCCAGCGACTGGGTCGGCGCGGATGGCGTGACCGGCGCCGAGGCGGTGGACATCGCGCGCATGCTCAAGGCCCACGGCTGCGACATCGTCGACGTCTCGGCCGGCCAGACCACGCCGGAGGCCGAGCCGGTCTATGGCCGCATGTTCCAGACGCCGTTCGCCGAAGCGGTGCGCAACGAGGCCGAAGTCCCGACCATCGCGGTGGGCAACATCACCACCTGGGACCAGGTCAACACCATCCTCGCCGCCGGCCGCGCCGATCTGGTGGCGCTCGCCCGGCCGCACCTGGTCAACCCGCACTTCACCTTGCAGGCGGCCGCCTATTACGGCTGGGAGATGCAGCGCTGGCCCAACCCCTATCTCACCGGCAAGGAACAGGCGATGCGCCTGGCCGCCCGCGAAAAGGCGGAAGCCATCGAGCTCAAGGCGGCATCCAAGCCGCAAAGCCACCGCCGCGACGCGGCGGAGTAGGCGGGCCGCCGGCGGCCGCAATTAAGGAATTGGAAACCGTGGCTACGCTAAAGGCCGTAATCGACCAATAAAGCCATGGCACCAGAATGGCGCGCCCGTCCGCCCAAGATTCCGAACCGCCGGCCGAACCATCCGTCGAAAACCTTATGACACAGGCGATCGCCTTTCATCACGACGGTCGGTTGGCCGAGGCGGAGCGGGTTTACCGGCAAGTAATACGCATGGACCCGGATGAGGCGGCGGCCCTGAACTATCTTGGCGTCGTCCTGCACCAACAAGGCCACGACGACGACGCGATTGGCGTCCTTCGCCGCTCCGTGGCGCTGCGGCCCGATTCCATCGACTTTCACTCCAACCTGGGCCGCGTGTTGCAGGCGAACGGGCGACTGGACGAATCGATCGAGCACTATCGGAAAGCCGCGTCACTCAGCACAAACAATCCGCTGACGCACTACAACCTAGGGCGTGCTCTGTTCGCGGGCGGAGCGGAAACCGAGGCAGAATCGGCGTTTCGACAAGCGATCGCCATCAAGGCCGACTTCGTCGAAGCCCGGACGCAACTAGCCAGGGTTTTGCTGAACCAGGACCGCGTGAGGGACGCCGAGGCCGAATTTCGCGCTATCGTGAAACACAAGCCCGACGAAGCGGACGCACACTACCAGCTGGCGACATTATTGGCGGGGCGGCACGAGTTCGAAGGCGCCGCGGCCGCATACCGCGATGCTCTCTCGATCCGCCCGGATCATACCGAGGCCTTGAGCAATTTGGGAAATGCACTTATCGAGTTGGGGCGGGCCGAGGAGGCCGAGGAATCCTTCCGCAAAGCGTTGGCGCTACTGCCGGAAAATGCCGCGATCAACCACAACCTGGGCAACGCCCGGTTCGTTCAGGGCAAACTGCGCGAGGCGGCGGCCAATTACGCCAGGGCGTCCGAGCTGGCGCCCGAGAATTCCGACAGTGCCTACAGCCTTGGCGATGTGCTGCAAGAAATCGGCGACTACGAAGGATCGATAGAGCCATACCTGCGCGCCATCGAAGCCAAGCCGGATTTTT
The DNA here is from genome assembly GCA_965372875.1 of uncultured Alphaproteobacteria bacterium. GTDB lineage: Bacteria > Pseudomonadota > Alphaproteobacteria > CBDVDY01 > CBDVDY01 > CBDVDY01. The sequence continues at coordinate 3,994 of CBDVDY010000202.1, forward strand.
ATCGAGCATACGAAAAGCTCGAGCAGCCGTTGGCGCTTGCCGCCAACGGAGGCGCTGGAGCCGAGCCCACCCTGCAACGGCTGAGCTCGATCGTACCCCGATCACCGATTTCGGGCTTCGTGCGGTACAGCATCGAAGCCCTGGAGGCCGACAAGGGGATACGCGCCCACCGTGAAGCGGCGAAGCAGCTCCCCGGCATCGGCGCCGAGACCGTACAATTGCGCCCTGGCGGTCAAGATACGCCCCGCCTTGTCGCGGACCGGCTGCCGAGCCGGGTTTTCGCCTTGGTTCATTTCGGGCGCTGCGGCTCCGGATTTCTGCACAGTCTGATCGACGGTCATCCACAAGTCAGCACGCTGCCCGGCGTTTACATGAAGGGATTTTTCGGGCCCGACGTCTGGCCCATGCTAACGGGCGGGCCGCCCGAGACGATCGTCGACCGGTTTGTTTCCGCTTACGAGGTGCTGTTCGACGCGACCAGCACGCGCGGCGTGCCGGGTGACCCAATGGGCGCACGGGACGGGTACGGCACCGCCGAAGGTTACACGGCCATGGGAAACGACGGCGCGACCGCCCTCAAAGTGGACGTCGACTCGTTCAAGGACGCCTGTTTCGATCTTTTACGCGGGCGCGAGACGCTCGACCAGGGCGACTTCTTCCGCCTGGTCCATAGCGCCTTCGAGGCCGCGATCGGTCACGATCCGGCCAAGGACACGATTTTTTATCACATTCACAATCCGACTCCGTACGAGTTCGCGAATTTCCTGAAATACTTCCCCGAAGCCAAACTTCTGTTGCTTGTCCGCGAACCGATACAGAACTGCGAATCCTGGACGCGCGGTGTGATGGAAGTCCCGTGCGAATACACCAGCGTCGTCGCCCGGCTGACAAATCTGTTGTTTCAGTTCGACCGCGTCGAATTCGGATTGCGCGATTCGGCCGGCATTCGATTGGAAGATCTGAAGACCCGACCCCAGCCCACACTCCGCGCGTTGTGCAAGTGGATGGAGATCGATGAGACCGAGTCCCTGTATACCGCCTCCATGCAAGGCCTCAAGTGGTGGGGCGAGCCCGACGGCGCCACCTTCGGCGATGGTGATCAGTGGAGTCGCAAGTCTATCGACAGGGCAGTCGGCGATGTTTTGAGCGAATCGGACCAGTTCGTCCTACGGTCGATTTTCTTGCCCTTCAGCCGCCTATACGGCTATGAGGCCGACCCGGAGAGCTTCGCCCGCGACCTCGCGACAATAGGACCGATGCTCGAACAACCGTTCGATTTCGAACGGCGATACTTCGAAACGCATTCGCGGGCACCGGAGGAATTGACCGCACATGGCGCTTTCAAATATTTCCGCCTAGCGCTCCGCAAGCGGTGGCAAGTGCTCGACGCACGGCAAACCTACCCTTGTATGGTTACGCCCCTATCGATCGAGTAGGAAATCCCGCTCCACCGACCCTCTCGTATGAGCCCATGCCCTAGCCGCAAATCTCGCCGCGACGCGGCCGAGCCAATGCGAGGCAGCCAAGGGAGCGCCCTTCGTC
>CBDVDY010000203.1:0-5519 GCA_965372875.1 uncultured Alphaproteobacteria bacterium
ACGGAGTACAGCCAGCAGCCGCTCTCGGCCCAGTCGGCGCGCGGCATGGGCAAGAGATCGCCGCGTCCGGCCAGCGCCGCGTCGTAGGCGGCGGCGATGCGCCGCTTGGCCGCCAGCATCTCGTCGAGGCGCTCGATCTGAGCCAGCCCGATCGCCGCGTTGACGTTGGTCATGCGGTAATTGAAGCCGATTTCATCGTGCTGGTAATCGCGCGCCGCTCGCGCCTGGGTGCTGAGGTGGCGCATGCGCCCCGCCCAATCGGCGTTTTCGGTAACGATCATGCCGCCGCCGCCGGCGGTCACCGTCTTGTTGCCGTTGAAGCTGAATATTGCGGCGTCGCCCAGGCCGCCGGCCGGCCGGCCCCGGTAGCGCGCGCCGACGGCGCCGGCCGCGTCCTCGATCAACGGCACGCCGTGCCGGCGCGCGATTTCCAGGATCGGGTCCATATCGGCGGGATGGCCGAGCGCGTGTACCGCGACGATCGCGGTGACCGCCGGCCCGCCCGCCGCGCGCGTCGACAGCGCTTCCTCGACCAGCGCCGGGTCCAGGGTCCAGGTCTGGCGCGTTACGTCGGCGAACAGGGGCTCCGCGCCGGCATGATAAACCGCGTTCGCGGTCGCCGCGAAGGTCCAGTCGGGAACGATCACCCGGTCGCCCGGCCGCACGCCGGCGGCGAGAAGGGCCAGGTGCAGGGCGGCGGTGCCGTTCACCGCGGCGATCCCATGGGCGCGTCCGGCGAGCGCGGCCATGCGTTGCTCGAACTCGGCAACGAACGGGCCGGCGGACGAGACCCAATTGTCCGCGACGCAACGTTCCAGATAGGCGCGCTCGTTGCCGCGCAGATCGGGCACGGACAACGGGATGCGCGTATCCGGCGCGCTTTTGGGTATTTTGGCTGCTTCGGTCATCTTTTTGGCTTGCGGCCGGCCGCCTCAGAGCGCAAGGAACCGTTTCAGTATGCGCAGGCCCACGGGGCCGCTTTTCTCCGGGTGGAACTGGCAGCCGACGACGGGTCCTTCGCCGACCACCGCCGCGATCGCCAGCCCGTGATAATCGCAGTCGGCGATGCAATGTTTCGGATCGCCGGGCGAGGCGGCGAACGAATGGACGAAATAGACGGCCTCGCCCGGTTCCACGTCGGCCAGGATGGTATCCGCCCAATCGGGCGCCGCCCCGGGCCGGCGCAGGCCGCTCCAGCCAACGTGCGGTATCTTGTGCGGCTGGCCGTCGGCGCCGGTGCGCGGGATGGCGGCGACCCGCCCCTGGATCACGCCCAGCCCCGCGTGCTCGCCGAATTCGTCGCTCGCCTCGAGCAGCATCTGCATGCCGACGCAGATGCCGAGATAGGGGCGCCCGCTGGCGGCAAACGTAGCCAGCGCGTCAATCAGCCCATGTTCGCGCAGCGCCGTCATGCAGCCGCCGAACGCGCCGACCCCGGGGACCACGACGCGCTCGGCCGCCGCGACCGCTTGCGGCTCGCCGGTGACGCTCACGTCGGCTTCGCAGGCCTCGAGCGCCCGGCGCGCGCTCAAGAGGTTGCCGACGCCGTAATCCACCAGAACCACCGGCACGCTCATGCGTCGCGCACCGGGATTCCCGCCTCGCGCGCCGCGCGGCGCAAATCGGCGATGGTATAGCGGTCGTAATGCAGCGCGTCGGCCACGGCCACGGCGTCGGCTCCGCCCTCGTGGACCGATTGCGCCAGATGGGCCGGCTCGCCCAGCCCGCCGCTGGCGATGACCGGGATGCCCACGGCCCGCGAGACCGACCGGCACAGCGCGATGTCGAAACCCTTGCGCGTGCCTTCCCGGTCGACCGAGGTGAGCAGGATTTCGCCGGCGCCCAGTTCTTCGCCCCTTCGCGCCCATTCGACCGCGTCGAGGCCGGTGTGCTCGCGGCCGTTGTCGGTGTAGGCCTCCCAGCCGCCGTCGCCGCGCCGGATCGCCTCGATGCCGAGGACGATGCACTGCGAGCCGAAGCGCCGCGCGGCCTCGGCGATGAGCGCGGGCCGTTGGGTCGCCGCGGTGTTGATCGCGATCTTGTCGGCGCCGGAACGGAGCAGCGATTCCACGTCCTCGAGCGAGCGCACGCCACCGCCCACGGTCAGCGGGATGAACACGTTCTCCGCGGTATGGCGCACGATGTCGGTCAGATTGTTGCGGCCATAGAGGCTGGCGACGATGTCCATGTAGATCAACTCGTCCGCGCCGCCCTCGTAGTAGCGGCGGGCATAGTGCTGCGGGTCGCCGATCACCCGAAGCCCTTCGAGCCGGACGCCCTTGATCAGGTTCGGCCCCTTGATATCGAGCCGGGCGATGATGCGGACGCTGCTCATCGCCGTGCCGGCGGCTCATCCTCGTGCCACACCGTCTTGCGCAAAGCCCAGGCGCCGTTCGCGTGCTTCCACAGGTGCGGCGAGCGGAAGCCGTCGGCGATCTCAAGGAACTCCGCCTCCTCCATATCCAGATAGTCGAGGAAGTCGGCCAGGTACCGCTTCGGGTATTCCCCGTCGAAGCGCCGCACCAGCGCCACCCCCTCCTCGCGCGTGATGTGGCGGTTGCGGATCTCCTGCGCGGCGTCATAGGTGGCTCGGCCAATCCCGAACTTGATGTACATGGTCCAGTAGAAATAGCCGTCGGTCTTGTCGTCGATGCTGTTGTACTTGGAATAGGTACCCTCGGTGCGTTCGGTGTTGGCCTCGAAGCCGGTGTGTTCCGCCGCGTAGTAATAGGCCTGCTGCGGCACCCAATTGAGGTAGTAGCCGAGGTAACGCACGTCGATTTCGCCCAACTCCGATTCGTCCAGCGTCGGGGGCAAATAGGGATCGAGCTGTCCCAGTTCGATCCCGTGCGCCGGCAATTCATCGGCCGGAACCCCACCGAAATAGAGGCTCTGATTGTCCCCCGTTGTGCGCGTGTAATAGTGCTTCTTGCGTTGTGCCGTCTTGTTCTCGGCGATCGGGTTGCCGTGCTCGGCTTCGGCCTCGCCATAGAAAATCAACGGGATACCCATGCGCAGCGCCATCCGAGGCGCGAAGTTCTTCTGCCCCAGGATGAACGGCTGAAACGGGTGCAAAAGGTTGCGGTAGGCGAGTTGGGTCAGCTTGCGGTGGACCGCGCCATTCGGCGTAAACAGGTAGTTGTCGAACCCGCCCTGGTGAATCCAGCCCTGGAAGTTGCGCCAACCGACGTCGGTATAGAGGTGCGGCGACCAAGTGACCGTCAGCGGGTGCATCGCGTACTCGGTCTTCAGGATGTGCGAGGCGTAAACCGAATCCTTTCCGCCGGAGCCGGGCACCAGGCAATCGTAGGAACCGTTTCGCGAGCGGTACTGATCGCACAGATCGCGCAGCGCGCGTGCGCGTTCCTCCCAGTCGATGTCGCGTTCCTTGATGTCGGCGTATCGGCAGGCGTCGCACACGCCGTCTTCGTCGAAGGCGATCGTGCCTTTCTTCTCACCCGGGTGGTGCTTGAACTCCACGGTCGAAATCGGCCGCTGGTTCGACATCACGCATCGGCGGCAGAATCGCACTTCCGGCGGCAAACCGTACTTGACCTCGAGCGGCCCCTCCTCGGGGTGAATCAGGCTGGTCTTGCCGTCTGTTTCGACAACTTGCATGTGGCTGGCGTCCCGTTTCAAAGGTGTCGGTAGCCGGCCGCGACCGCTTTGCCGCGCCGACGTTTAAGTAGAGAGCGGCCGTTGGCGGCCGCGTCTGTTCAGTTGGAGAGCGCGTAGCGGACGAAGTTCTCCGCGTCGCCTCCGTCCCCTTCGATCTCGTCCCCGATGCTGGAACGGACTTGGCGGAACAGGTTCTGCACCGCGCTCACGCGGGTGACGATCTTGCTCAAGCCCGCGGCGTCGCTGCCATAACGCTGCAACAGATCCGCGCGTTCCTCAAGCTGCGCCTCGCTGTAGGCGAAGCTGTACCGGACCGGTTCGTCCCGCCTGAAGTCGGCGAGCCGGGCGCCCGGCTCGGCGCGCAACCAGCCCTGAATGTCATGGGGCGACTGCATCTCGCGCCTCTCCAGATCGCCTTCGATATCGAGCAGCCCGGCCAGCTTGTTGCCGACGAACCCAGCGAGAACGGCGATCTCGCGCAGCGCCGCCTCGTGCGCCTCGGATCCGTCCGACCGTTCGCCGGCCAGTTCCTCCAGCACGTCGCGGAGAAACGCAATCCATGCTGGCGCCGAAAACGCGATGCTCTTGGCCTTGTACTTGTAGATCAGATTGCCGCCGACCTCGCCGCGCGTCAGCTTTTCGTAGTTGGCGTCCTCGCGGTAATGGGCGATCAGCGCCGCCTCGGAATCCCACAACTCGCCACTCGTCTCGTCCTTGAAGCCGTCCATGATCTCGCGGATTTCGGCGGGCGCGCGCTCCAGGGCGGCGTGGACGCGCAGCATGAAATCGAGCCGGGAAAGGCCGAGTTCGGCCGCATACTGGAAGAACTCCTCGAACGGCCGGCTGTTGTACAGGGTTTCGACCAACAGGCTGAGTTCGCGCAGCCAAAGGTAATCCTCGAACGGCATATCCCTGCTGGCGATGCCCGCCTCCTCCACGTCGAACACCCGCTCACCGCCGTATTCGCCGTAATTCAGGGGCACCACGCGGAACCTGCCTTCGATGCCGAACTCCTTGCGGTAGTCGGGGTTCTTGAACGCGGTGCCATGCAGCAGCATCAGCGTATAGATGGTCACCGTGGCTACGTTGGCGTCGAGGATGCGCCGCAACCCGCGCACGAAGCTTTCCCGGCTTTCGCCCGGCAGACCGATGATCAGCTCGCCCTTGGTGGCCCTGCCCCGCGCCTGGAGATGGCTGTTGACGCGGACATAATCTTCCAGCCGGATGTTGGAGCGCTTGATGTTGGACAGGACCTGTTCGTCCATCGACTGCACCGACATGTTGACAGCGAAGGCGTTTCCCATGATTTCGGTGATGTCGATCACCCGTTCCTTGTTGTTCTTACCGGTGGTGGCCATGATGTGCCTCGGCCAGCCGTGGCGTTTCCGCGCGTCGACCAGGGCGCGGCAGATATCCCGGTCGCGGGGGTACATCGCGAAATTCGTGTCGGCGATGTGCAGGTTGACGATGCCGTGGGCGGCCACCCGGGGCGCGATGTAGTTGATCTCTTCGATCACCCGCTCGGCCGAGAACATATGCGTCTTGCGAAAATAGTCGTTGCCGGTATGGCAGAAGGTGCAGGTAAACGGGCAACCGCGGTTTGTCTCCAGGAAGGGCGTCAGCCTGCCGTCGAAGAAATGGTCGAGCATGCCGTTCAGATAGGGCGACGGGATCGCGTCCAACTCGCGTATCCGGGGCGGCATCTCGCCTCGGATCAGGACCGGATCGCCGGAATGCCGCGTGCCGGGCGCGATATGAACGCAACCCGGAATCGCCTCGTCCTGTGTGCCCGGCCCGCCGTCGCGGGCCGAAAGCACGCGTCCAAGCAACTCCGAAAACGCGACTTCGCCTTCAAGCTGAACGAACACGTCGGTATTCGGGCGGGCCAGCATAAAATCCAG
>CBDVDY010000204.1:0-5500 GCA_965372875.1 uncultured Alphaproteobacteria bacterium
CCCCGCCGGCGCTTTTATGGGCGCCGTTTTCGATCCGCCGGCAATCTCCAAGCAGGATACTGAATGAAAGCCGCGATCCTTCCCGTCACGCCGTTCGCCCAGAACTGCACGCTGCTGTGGTGCGAGGCGACGATGAAGGGCGCCGTCGTCGATCCGGGCGGCGAGGTCGACCGTATCCTGAGCGCGGTCGCGGAACAGGGCTTCACGCTCGAGAAGATCCTGCTCACCCACGGCCATATCGACCATGCCGGCGGCGCGGCCGAACTGGCCGAGCGCGAGGGGCTGCCGATCGAGGGGCCGCAGCGCGAGGACGCCTTCTGGATCGAGCAGTTGGCCGAACAGGGCGAGCAGTTCGGCTTCGCCGGCGCCCGCCCGTTCACGCCCGACCGCTGGCTCGAAGACGGCGACACCTGCGAGCTCGGCGAGGAGATTCTCGACGTGCTTTATTGTCCCGGCCATACGCCCGGCCATGTGGTGTTCTTTCACGCCCCGTCGAAGCTGGCGCTGGTCGGCGATGTTCTGTTCCAGGGCTCGATCGGGCGCACCGATTTCCCGCGCGGCGATCACGATACGCTGATCCGCTCGATCCGCGAGCGGCTGTGGCCGTTGGGCGACGACGTCGTCTTCGTGCCCGGCCACGGCCCGACCTCGACCTTCGGCGACGAGCGCAAGCACAACCCCTTCGTCGGCGACGCCGTTTTCGGCTGAATCGGGCGGAAAGCCGCGCGCCAAGACCAAGCTCCGATTCGCTGCTACACTGCGGCCTAAATTCCGGTGGGCAGCCAAATTCCGGCGGGCGGGGAGGCGCGGATGAGTTGGGAGAAAGAGGCGGGCGAAATCCGGCGCAGACGGGCGCTGGCCAAGGAGCAGGGCGGTGCCGAGAGCGTCGCCCGCCAGCACGACAAAGGGCGGCTGACGGTCCGCGAGCGGATCGAGACGCTGATCGACGATGGCTCGTTCCGCGAGACGGGTCCGGCGGCCGGAAGCGCGGAATACGGCGAGGACGGCGAGATCGAATCCTTCGCGCCGGCCAATTTCGTGCTCGGCTTCGCCGAGATCGGCGGCCGCCGCTGCGTCGTCGGCGGCGAGGATTTCACCCTCAGGGGCGGCTCGCCCAACGCCGCCGGACTGCGCAAAAGCGTCTATGCGGAGGAGCTCGCCTGCCACTACCGGGTGCCGCTTGTCCGGCTGCACGAGGGCGGCGGCGGTTCGGTCGCCGGATCGGGCGGCGGATCGGCCTCGCGCACGGTGGGCAGCCCGGTCTACGAGCCGCCGCGCTTCCAGTCGGTGGTCCGCGCCATGGCCACGGTGCCGGTGGCCTCGGCGGCCCTGGGACCGGTCGCGGGGATGCCGGCCTCGCGCCTGGTGGCCTCGCACTTCTCGGTGATGACGCGCGAGACCGCGCAGGTCCTGGTCGCCGGCCCGGCGGTGGTCGAGCGCGCGCTGCGCCAGAAGATAAGCAAGGAGGAGTTGGGCGGCGCCGAGGTGCACACCAAAAACGGCGTGGTCGACAATCTGGCCGGGGACGAGGCCGACGCGCTGGCCCAGATTCGCCGATTCCTCTCCTACCTGCCGCAAAACGTCTGGGAGCTGGCCCCGGTCGAGGATTCCGGCGACCCGGCGGACCGGCGCGAGGAAGAGCTGATCGAAATCGTGCCCCGCAACCGGCGCAAGATTTACGACATGCGGCGGCTTTTGGAACTGGTGCTCGACCGCGACTCGTTATTCGAGATGGGGCGGAGATACGGCCCCGGTCAGATCGTGGGGCTGGCGCGAATCGCGGGCCAGCCCGTCGGAATCTTCGCCAACGATCCGTTCTTTTTCGCCGGCGCCATGACCGCCGAGGGCTCGCAAAAGGTCCGCCGCTTCATCGAAATGTGCGAGACCTTCCACCTGCCGATCGTCACCTTCGTCGACGAGCCCGGTTTCATGATCGGCGCGGAGGCCGAGCGCGCCGGCACCATCCGCTACGGCACGGCGGCGGCGCTGGCGGTGGCCGACTGCCGGGTGCCGTGGGCCTCGATCATGGTGCGCAAGTCGTTCGGCGTCGCCTCGGCCGCGCATTACGGTCCCAACGCCTACGTCGTCGCCTGGCCTTCGGCCGAGGTCGGCGCGGTGCCGGCGGAGGGCGGCGTCGCCGTTGCCTTCGGCCGCGAGATCGCCGCCGCCGACGATCCCGAAGCGCGCCGCAAGGAGCTCGAGGACGCGATGCTCGAGCAGCAGTCGCTGGTGCCGCGCGCCGAATCCTTCGCCATCCACGACATGATCGACCCGCGCGAGACGCGGCCCGTGCTGGCGGACTGGATTTCACTGGTGCGGCCGCTGCTGCCGCCGCTGCTGGGCCCGCGCGGATTTTCGGTCAAATGTTAGGGCCGCGCCGTCCTATGCGGGCGGGTTCAGGCCCCAGTTGAAGGGACGCACCTCGGTCGAATCGAAAAGTCCCGCCTTGGCGTAGGGATCGTCGGCGCAAAACGCGCGCGCCTGGGCAAGGGTTTCGGCCTCGAGCACCAGAAGCGAGCCGGACACGCCCTCCGATTCGTCGTCGAGGGTCGGCCCGCCCATGGCGATCTTGACCGGGTGGCCGTGACCGCGGAGGAAGGCGATATGGTCCTCCCGGTTCTCGGCGCGCACGTTCGCGTGGCCGTTCTTGTCGGTGGCAAATACCACGAAATAAGGCATCTCTCGCTCCCTTGTCCGATTGTCGCGCTCGGATTCGATTGCCGCCGGGCCGCGATACGGGCCCACGGCGCGTCACGCTGCCAGAACCGGTCCGATTGCGCAAGCCAAGCGCGCGCCCCGCGCGGCGCCCCGGCCACCTATTCGACGATGCCGTACGGGCCGTAGCCGACGTTGGTGAGGAAGCCGTAGCAATCCTTGTTGTCGAATTCGAGCTCGGGCCCCGTCGCGGTGAAGGCGCCGCTCGCCATCTCGGCCTCGCGGAATTCGAATCCCATCGGCAGCCTGATCTGCGCCGGATGCTCGGCGCCGGTGACCGGATTGCGGATCGGTTCGAGCCGCATCTCCAGCACGCCGGGCACGCGAAGATGCCCGGTCCGCTTGGCGAGATCGAACGCGAACTCGATCGGCGCGTAGATGAGATCGAGCTCGGTCTCGAAGGTCGAGCCATAGATGTTGAAGACCGTGTTGGGCTCCTGCTCCTCACCGCCCAAGATCTTGTTCAACGCCTCGCGCTGGGCCTCGTCAGCACCCTCGTCGATGAACCCCTGCACCGTGCCGCCGCCTTCGTGTACAGGGCCGGGCCAGCGGTAGCGCGCGGCCACGACGATGCCGTCGAGGCGCAAATCGCCGAAATAACCTTCCTCGATCAGCTGCGCCTCCAAGCCCTCGCAAACGTCGTGCGTGGGCAGCGCGTTGAATTCGCACGGGCAACCGTAATCGCAGTTGCACGAAGAAATTTTCGGCCCCTTGATCAACCAATCGACATACGCCATCTCACCCCTCCATGCTCGGTCTCAGCGGGCCGGTTCCCAGCCCTTGTCCCGGTTGGTCAGCACCAGCGTCGGCGCCTCCAATCCGTCGGCTTCCTCGGCCGGAAAATTCAGTTCGATGGTAACGCCGTTCGGGTCCCGCAGGAATATTTGGTACAGATTCTGGTTGCTGGCCTGCTGCTCCAGGAATTCGACGTCGCTGGCCTCGAGGTGCGCGCGCATTTCGGCCAGTCCGCTGGCGCGGAAGGCGACGTGGTGGATCGGCCGCCCGCCGCGGGCAATTTCGTCGGCCGCGGGCGGCGCTTTGGCGTCCTTCGGCTCGCCGCCGTCGGCCGCCTGCGCGACGTGCAGCACGTCGCCGTCGCCAAGGTAGAGCCAGTACACATGCACCCCGAAATCGGGATGCTCGCCGACGCGGAAGCCCAGCACATCGACGTACCAGTCCTTGGTCGCCTCCAAATCGTCGGCCAGGATCAGCAGATGTTCGAGATGGGAAAGCGGCATGGGCCGGTGCTCCCCCCTTCCTACGCGAGGCCCGCGCGGCGGGCTGGAAACAGGCGCCTCACAGCGCGTCCATGATCGCTCGCAACCGGGGCGCCACGTCGGCGGCGCAGGCCTGGGAGAAGGCGATCACCTTGGGGTCGACGACCTGATCGATGGCCTTGGTAAAGCTGGGCCGTGCCTTCACGCGCGCGTACCAGTCGAGATAGCGGGGCCGCTCGCGCCAGAGCCGCTCGAAGCCAAGGTCGTGCAGCCGGTTGAGATAGGGCAGCAGCCCGATGTCGGCGAGCGAGAAGGTTTCGCCCGCGAGCCAGGGGCCCTCTTCGGCCAGGGCCGCGTCGATCTCGCCGATGAGCCCGTAATAGCGCCGGATCGCGTGCTCGACCAGCGGCGAATCGGCGCCATTGGCCAGGAGCTCCTTGGTGCGGATCAACTTCGTCGGCTGGCCGGCATAGAAGCTCAGGAATTGCGCCAACTCCTGGGGCGTTTTCCTGGCGTGCGCGACCCGGAAGACGATGCCCACATTGAGGTTGTTGATCATGGTGAGCAGCCAGGAATCGGTCTGTACCGTCCAACTTCGCATGCGCGCCCGCCCGCGCGCCGAAGCCGGTTTGAGCGGCGGCTCGGGAAAGGCATCGTCGAGATACTCGCAAATCACCGATGAATCGTTGTACACGGCGCCGTCGTGCAACAGGCAAGGCACCACGCCGCCGGGATTGAGCTTGAGGAAATCCGGATCGAACTGATCGCCCGCCTGAAGGTCCATCATGCGGCTCTCGTAGTCCAATCCCTTTTCGGCCAGGACCAGGCGTACCTTCTGCGCGCTGGTCGAGAGTGGGTTATCATAAAGTTCAAGCATGTCTTTACGCCGAGGCGCCGCCGTCGATCGGGATAATTGTGCCGGTCGGATAGCTCGATGCCGGCGACGCCAGCAACAGCGCGAGCCCCTTGATCCCGTCGGTCGACGCGATCCGGCCGGCCACGTCGAACAGTTCCCCGGATTTCATTGCGCTCTCCACCCGCCGTCACGTTGCCGCTTGCCGCGCTCGTCGGCGCCATTCCCTCGCTTGCTTGCACGCGCGACGGGCCTGGCGCTACTATGTTCACCGAGAACGCAACAAAATCAATGGCCCTGGCGCCAGGGGCCGAATTTGGGAGGAAAAGTCGATGCGGACATTCTGGCAATTCACTCTGTCGCTTTTCACAATAGTGGCCATTACGGGTACGGCGGCGGCACAAACCATAGGCTTCGCCACGCTGCCGCCGGGGGCGATCAACAACGTCCAGTCCCAGGTCATCGCCAAGGCGGTACAGCAGAACTCGAATCTGCAGATCCGGGTCACGCCGTATCGCGGCGGCGGCGCCATAACGGCCGCGGTCAATACGAAAAGAGCCGAGTTCGGCATCACCGACGCGGCGGAATCAACTTCCGCCCTTACCGGCACCAACGAGTATTCCGGCCGGGCCATGCCCAACCTGCGGGTGGCTTTCCGGGTGCTGGCGTTCCCGGTGGGGTTCTGGGTGCGCAAGGATTCGGACATCAAGACCGT
>CBDVDY010000205.1:0-5463 GCA_965372875.1 uncultured Alphaproteobacteria bacterium
ACCGGATCAGGATCGATCGAACCCGGGATCGCGGGTTCGATCGATCCTGTGAATCTGCTCTAGGCCGATGATCGCCGTCGAGGACCTGGTCTTCGAGTATCCGGGGCTGCGCGCTCTCGACGGCGTCTCCTTCACCATCGAGCCCGGTGGCATCACCGCCCTGGTCGGGCCCAACGGTGCCGGCAAGACGACGCTGATGCGCTGCATGGCGGCGCTCGACGCACCGCTTGCCGGGCGCGTCATTCTGGACGGCCTGGACGTTCACGAGGAGCCGCGGAAGAGCCACCGGGAGATGGGCTATCTCTCGGATTTCTTTGGCCTTTATGAGGATCTCACCGTCCGGCAGTGCCTGCATTACAGGGCCACGGCCCAAGGCATCGCAGCGGCGCAGCGGCGCCCGGCGGTCGAAGACGCCGCGGCGCAGGTGCGCCTGTCCGAGCGCATGGAGCAGAAGGCCGGCGCGCTGTCCCGGGGCCTGCGCCAGCGCCTGGCGATCGCCCAGGCGATCATCCATCGACCCCGATTCCTGTTGCTCGACGAGCCGGCCTCCGGCCTCGATCCCGAGGCGCGGCACGACCTTTCGGACCTGCTCCGTGGCTTGAGCGCCGCCGGCATGACCATAATGGTGTCCTCGCACATCCTCGCGGAACTGCAGGACTATTCCACCCATCTGCTGATCCTGAACGAAGGCAGGGTGGTGGATCACCATGCCATCGAAGGCGCCGGGGAGGCCGGACGGCTGCGCATGACGCTGCGCCTGTCGCGCCCGGACGGACGCTTGATCGAGGTGCTCGCCCGGGCGCCCGGTGTTGCCCGGGTCCGGGCCGAGGAAAGCGGCGCCGAGTTCGTCCTGGACGGCGGCGCGGACGCCGCCGGAGCGTTGTTGCGGTCTCTGATCGACGCCGGGCTGCCGGTCTGCGAGTTCGCGCCGAGCCGGGCCAACCTGCAGGATGCCTATCTCGCGCGCCTGCGCGGCGGGGGGGAGGATCCGTGACCCTCAACCCCGAGTTTCGCCGCAACCTCTGGCTCGAGCTCACGCCGCATCGCCTGATCGCCATGCCGGTGATCCTGTTCGCGATCTTCGTGCTTTCGGCGCTCATCGAGGAAACCGACGAGACCTGGGGGCTGAAGTCGGCGTCGATCTCCGCCTTCTACGCCATCGTTTACCTCTGGGGCACCCGGCGCGCCGCCGCCAGCCTGGCGGACGAGGTGCGCGGGCGCACCTGGGACAGCCAGCGCATGTCGGTCTTGGGCGCCTGGACCATGACCTGGGGCAAGTTCCTCGGCGGCACCGCCTTCATCTGGTACGGCGGTCTGATCGCTCTCATCGCCTTCGTCTATGCCGAGTCCGTCGACACGGGCCTTGCCACGGCGTTGCGTTTGGCCGCGGCGGCCTTGCTCACCGGCCTGTTGGGGCAGGTCGTGGCCTTCGCGACCGCGCTCGTGATCCTGTACAAGATGCGCCCGACGCCACGCTTGCCGGTGGTCCTGTGCCAGATCTTCGGACTGAGCGCGGCGGCCATGTTCGAGTTTCATGTGCCCGAGGCCTCTTGGAATTTCGTAGACACCGCGGATCAGGTGCTGTGGTACGGCCGGCCGTTCGCAGTCACCGATTTCAAGCTGATCGGCGGTGCCCTGTTTCTCGCCTGGGCCATCGTCGCCGCCTACCGGCTGATGCGGGTCGAGCTTCAGCACCGCGCCCTGCCTTGGGCCTGGGTCTGCTTCGCTCTGTTCCTGATGGCCTATGGGGCCGGCTTTGCCTACGGCGAAGTGGGCCAGGCTCGGGACGCCGGTGCGGCACTATGGTGGCTGGCGCCGAGCTTTCTGGTCGCGGTCGTGATGGTCTACGGAGCGCTGTTCGCCCAGCCCAAGGACGTGGTCGTGCAACGCGCCTTCCTGCGCGCCGTGGCGGCGTCGGACTGGCCGCGGGCCGGTTTCCTAACACCCTTGTGGCTTCCGAGCTTGGCAATCATGCTGGGCGTCGGCGCCGCGCTGATGACCCAGATACCCGGCGAGCGCCTGTACGGGGGCGAGGTTTGGATCGGAGGCGGATCCGCATACTCACCCTATGTGGTCTTGGCGGCCATGGTCTTCGTGCTGCGCGACATGGGGCTCGTCATGCTGCTGAACCTGGGCGCGCGGCGCCGGCGCGCCGACCTGGTCGGCTTGGTCTACCTGGTGCTGCTCTACTTGGTGTTCGCCATGCTGGTCCACGCCCTGGAATGGGACCGGGCCCTGCCGTTCTTCGTGCCGACGCCTAAGGTTACCCCCCTCTGGACCGTGGGGCCGGTTCTCGCTGAGGCGCTCTTGGTCCACGGCGTCCTGATCTGGCGTTGGCGCCGCCTCGGCGCAGCCGCCGCGCCGACGCTCCACGACGCGTCCTTTTGAGCCATGGTCCTCTACCTGCCGCGCCACGGCGAGACCGAATTCAACGTCGAAGGCCGCTACCAGGGGCAGCGGGATTCGCCACTGACCGGGCGCGGGGCTGACCGCGCGCGGGCGGAATGTGCGTAAAATCAACAGTATTGTTATATTATCATCAAACGGCGCTTATTATATACAATTGTAACGGATGCAGCGCAGACCATCGTTGTCCGCGGTTCCCGAGGCTCCTAAATTCGACCGGCGCCGGCCTTGACCGGGAAATAGCAGCGGGCCCGCCGTAGCGCGGGGCGCCGCGGCATCCTGCGCCCCAACCGGTCTGACCCTCGGTGCCGGTAGGGCGCGCGGGGGCCGGATCGAAGCCATCGGCGGCCAACGCGGAACGAGGTCAAGTTTGAAGATCCAACAACGATCGAATGGAGGCACCGCGGCCTCAGCGATCTCGCACCACCAGGCGGTCACCAGCCAAGTGGTCACCAGCCAGGTGGTCACCAGCATGTGCGGCGTGTGTCCGGGCGGCTGCGGCGTCGACGTGCACCTGCTCGACGGCAAGATCGAGCGGCTGGTTCCCCTGCGAAATCATCCGCTCGGCATCGTCTGCCCGCGCGGCGCGCGGGCTTCGGAGATCGTCTATTCCGACCAGCGGATTCTCTATCCTCAACGGCGCGTCGGTGCCCGTGGCGCGGGCAAGTTCGAGCGCATCTCCTGGGATGACGCCTATCGTATCTGGGTCGAGGCGCTCGGACGGATCGCCGAGGCGCATGGCCCGGAAGCGGTCTGCATGTACACCGGCCGCGGCAATTTCGAGTTCGGTTTGAGCGAATCCTTTGCGCCCAGCGGGACGTCGGAATCCTCGGCCAGCGCCGTGCTCTTCCCCTTCGGCTCGCCCAATACGACCGGCGTTGGCTCGCTCTGTTATGCCGCGCACGGCATGATCGCCCCCAACGCCTGCTTCGGCGGCCATCTCCGAGACCTGCGCGAGGACATTGACAACGCCGACCTGATTCTCGTTTGGGGCGCCAATCCGGCGACCGACTCGCCGCCGATCAACCTACGACGGATCAAGCAGGCCCAGAAGCGCGGCGCGCGTGCGATCGTGATCGATCACCGGCGCAGCGAGACGGCCCGGGCCACGCGCGCGCAATGGATCGCCGTGCGCCCGGGGACGGACGGTGCCCTTGCGCTCGGCGCGATCCACGTGCTGATAGCCGAGGATCTTTACGATCACCGCTTCGTCGAGCGCTGGACCCATGGGTTCGACGAACTGCGCGACTACCTGCGCGATTTCAGCCCTGAGCGCGTCGCGCGGATCACGGGGATTCCGGCCGAAACCATCCGCGCCCTGGCCCGGGCGATCGCGTCAGCGCGGGGCTGCGCCTTCGTGACCTACACGGGGCTCGAATATTCCAACAGCGGCGTACAGGCGATCCGCGCCGTCTGGACGTTGCAAGCCTTGGCCGGGCATCTGGACGTTCCCGGCGGAAAACTGTTCAGGATGCGCAATCGCTTGCGCACCGGCCGGAAACTGATGCGCCCGCCGGCAGGGGCGCGCGGGCCGATCGGAGCCGACGAATTCCCGCTCTACGGCCAAACCCGCAACGAGGCCCACGCGGCGCTGCTGCCCGAGGCGATCCTCGAGGCCAAGCCCTATCCCCTTCGCTCACTGATCGTCAGCGGCGCGTCCTTGATCACGGCCTGGCCGAATCCCGATCTGTGGCGCCGAGTGCTGGGGGCGCTGGATTTCCTCGTGGTCGTCGATCGCTTCCCGACGGCCGACGCGCAATACGCCGACCTGCTGCTGCCGGCGGCGACCATGTTCGAGATCGAATCCTACATGATCTACGACGGCTACATCCAACTCCGCTCGCGCGTGATCGCGCCGCGCGGGGAGGCGCGCAGCGACTATCTGATCTTCGCCGAGCTGGCGCGCCGGCTCGGCTACGGCCATCTCTGGCCGCAGACCGAAGACGGGATGATCGAACACGCGCTCGAGGGCACCGGCATCACGCTCGCGCAGTTGCGCGCGCAGCCAGCGGGTATTCCGTTCCCGGAGCCGGAAATGCATTACCGGAAGTACGCGTCCGGCGAGCTGCGCGGCGACGGCAAGCCGGGCTTCGAGACCCCCACCGGCAAGTTCGAGATCGCATCCGAGTGGCTGCGCCGGCACGGCTACGATGCCTTGCCGGTTTACACCGAGCCCGCCGAAGGCCCGCTGGCGACGCCCGAGCTCGCCGGCCGTTATCCCCTGGTCTTCAACTCCGGCGCCCGCACCCAGTCCGCGTTTCGCTCGCAGCATTACAACATTGCCTCGCTGGTCGCGTTGCAACCGCTGCCGTTGGTTCACATCCATGTCGAAGACGCCGCGGCGCGGGGCATCGAGGACGGTGACCAAGTCTTCGTTGTCTCCCCGCGCGGCCGGGTGCGGTTTTGGGCCCATGTCACCGAGGACATTCTGGCCGGCGTCGTCGAGGTCAACATGGGCGGTGGCGGGCCGCTCGGCACGGACGCCTGGCGGCGCGCCAACGTCAACGAGCTGACCGACCCCGACAACTGC
Organism: uncultured Alphaproteobacteria bacterium; assembly: GCA_965372875.1. GTDB lineage: Bacteria > Pseudomonadota > Alphaproteobacteria > CBDVDY01 > CBDVDY01 > CBDVDY01. The sequence goes on from CBDVDY010000205.1 coordinate 4,937, forward strand.
GATCCGATTTCGGGGTTCCCGGTCTATAAGGCCTTGCTGTGCGAGGTCGTCAAAGCCCGGCCGTGATCAGCCACGCCTTGCACGGCTCTCGATCGGGCCATTGCCCGCCACCGAAATCCGAGCGAAAGTGCCGCCATGATGCGCGCGTGTTTGTATCTGCTGCGCCACGGCGAGACTGAATTCAACGTCGAAGGCCGCTATCAGGGGCAGCGGGATTCGGCGCTGACCCGGCGCGGGCGTGACCAGGCACGGCGCCACGGCGCCTTGCTCAAGACGCTGATCGCGGAGCCTGCGGCCTGGCGCCTGGTCGCCAGCCCGCTCGGCCGCACCATGGCGACCGCGCGCATCGTCTGCGCCGAGCTCGGCCTGCCGGAAGACGCGATCGAAACCGACGCGCGCCTCAAGGAGATCGCGTTCGGCGAGTGGGAGGGCTTTACACCGGCCGAGATCCAGGCGCGGCATCCCGAGGCCTGGGCAGCGCGCTGCGCCGATCGGTGGCGGCACGTGCGCCCGGGCGGCGAGAGCTT
>CBDVDY010000206.1:0-5457 GCA_965372875.1 uncultured Alphaproteobacteria bacterium
CGAAAACCACGGGAAGCCGTCTCTATGGGTCTTTATCACTGATCCTTGGTATAAGGCCGCGCCCGCCTCAGTCGTCGCTCATCTTGACCGCGGCGATGAAGGCGGATTGCGGGATGTCGACCTTGCCGAACTGGCGCATGCGCTTCTTGCCCTTCTTCTGCTTGTCCAGAAGCTTCATCTTGCGGGTGATGTCGCCGCCGTAGCATTTGGCGGTCACGTCCTTGCGCATGGCCGAGATGGTCTCGCGGGCGATCACCTTGCCGCCGATCGCCGCCTGGATCGGGATTTTGAAAAGCTGGCGCGGGATCAGATCCTTGAGCCGCTGGCAGACGATCCGCCCGCGCGATTCGGCGACCTGCCGCGTGACGATCATCGACAGCGCGTCCACCGGCTCGCCGTTCACCAGGATCGCGACCTTGACCAGATCGCCCTGGCGGTAGTCCTCGAGTTGGTAGTCGAAGCTGGCGTAGCCGCGGCTGATCGATTTCAGACGGTCGTAGAAATCGTAGACCACCTCGTTGAGCGGCAATCGGTAGACCACCATCGCCCGGCTGCCGACATAGGTGAGCTCGACCTGCTCGCCGCGCCGCTCGGTGCAGAGCGCCAGCACCGCGCCGAGATACTCGTCGGGCACCATGATCGTGCCCTTGATCCACGGCTCGTCGATCGAGGCGATCTTGACCACGTCGGGCATGTCGGCCGGGTTGTGCAGTTCGACCAGCGAACCGTCGTTCATGTGGACGCGGTAGATGACGCTGGGCGAGGTGGCCACGAGGTCGAGATTGAACTCGCGCGAGAGCCGTTCCTGGATGATCTCGAGATGCAGCAACCCGAGAAAACCGCAGCGGAAGCCGAAGCCCAGCGCGGCCGAGGTCTCGGGCTCGTAATGAAAGCTCGAATCGTTGAGCGCCAGCTTGGCCAAGCTTTCGCGCAGACGCTCGTATTCGGCCGAATCGACCGGGAACAGGCCGCAGAACACCACCGGAAGGCTCGGTTCGAAGCCCGGCAGCGCCTCGGCGGCGGGCGCGCGTTCGTCGGTCAGCGTATCGCCGATCCGGCAGTCGGCCACGCTCTTGATCGCCGCCGTCACGAAGCCGATTTCGCCGGGGCCCAGCGCGCCGGTGTGCTCGATCTTCGGCGAGAAGATGCCGACGCCCTCCACCTCGTGCACCGCGCCGGTCGCCATCATGCGCAGCTTCATGCCCTTGACGAGCCGCCCGTCCACCACCCGCACCAGGATCACCACGCCGAGATAGGAATCGTACCAGGAATCCACCAGCAGCGCCTTCAGCGGCGCGGACTCGTCGCCCGCGGGCGGCGGCAGGCGGCTGACCAGCGCTTCCAGCACGTCCTCGATGCCCGCGCCGGTCTTGGCCGAGACCGCGACCGCGGCCGAGGAATCGAGGCCGATAACGTCCTCGATCTGCTGCTTGATGCGCTCGGGCTCGGCCGAGGACAGATCCATCTTGTTCAGCACCGGCACGATCTCGTGGCCGGCGTCGATCGCCAGATAGGCATTGGCCAGGGTCTGCGCCTCGACCCCCTGGGAGACGTCGACCAGCAGCAGCGAACCCTCGCAGGCGGCGAGCGAGCGGCTGACCTCGTAGGTGAAATCCACGTGCCCGGGCGTGTCTATGAGGTTGAGAACGTAGCTCTCGCCGTCCTTGGCCGTGTAGTCGAGCCGCACGGTCTGCGCCTTGATGGTGATGCCGCGCTCGCGCTCGAGCTCCATGGTGTCGAGCACCTGCTCCTTCATCTCTCGGTCGCTGAGCCCGCCGGTGGTCTGGATCAGCCGGTCGGCCAGCGTCGACTTGCCGTGGTCGATGTGCGCGATGATCGCGAAATTGCGGATGTGCGAAAGGTCGGTCATGTATCGGATTCTGAATGGCCTGGCCGCGGCCCGGCCCGTGGCCCGCCGATGGCCTGAAACATAAGCGCCGCGCCGCTCTCGCGCAATGGGCGCGACGCGCGCCTTACCGTTGCCTGAGATAGACGAACCAGTACACCGCGCCGACGAAGACGCCGCCGCCGATGATATTGCCGATGGTCACGGGCACGAGGTTGGCGATGGCGGCGGCCAGGGTGAGGCCCGCGTAATCGCCGGGCGTCGCCGCGATGGCGCTCCAGAAATCCGCCCCAGCGCCCCCTTTCACCAAGAGCGCCACCGGCAGGAAATACATGTTGGCGATGGAGTGCTCGAACCCGGCGGCGACGAAGGCGGCGACCGGCGGCACGATGGCATAGATTTTGCCGACCACCGTCCGCGCGCTCATGCTGAGCCAGACGGCCAGGCAGACCAGGATGTTGCAAAGAACGCCGAGCACCAGCGCCTCGAAGAACGGCAGCGCGGCCTTGGCCGCGGCGATGTCGAGCGCGGCCCGGCCCACGGCGCCGCCACCGAACGTGTACTGGCCGGACAAGAACACCAGCACCGCCGTGCCGACGGCGCCGACGAAGTTGCCGAGATAGACCAATGCCCAGGCGCGCATCAGCCGGCCGAACGAGATCATGCGCCCGGCCCAGGCGATCACCATCAGATTGTTGCCGGTGAACAGCTCGGCGCCGCCGACCACCACCAGAATCAGCCCCAGCGAGAACACCAGGCCCGAGAGCAGCCGGACCACGCCCCAGGGCCACACGCCGGCCGTCCCCGCCACCGTATTCGTCGCGAACAGCGCGCCGAAGGCGATGAACGCGCCGGCCAGAACCGCCAGCACCAATAACGACAGCGCATCCAACCGCGCCTTGGCCGCGCCGATCTCCTCCGCCTTGACCGCCATCTCCAGCGGCAGCAGCGCGTCGATGGAGTGGTGGTGGTCGGGGGGATCCGGGGCGGGCGGGGACTTTGGGGTCATGAATGCCGATTTAACCGGAAATCGTCGGAATCGCAATCGGAACGGTTGCCGGACGCCGGCGGCGATGGCGGGCGTCCGTCAATCCATGGGGCCGGTGATGAGCCGCATGCCGCGCCTGAAGGTCGCGTAGGACCACAGCCATTCGAGCATGACCGCGATCCTGTTGCGAAAGCCGATGAGGAAAAAAATGTGCGCCGTGCCCCACAGCAACCAGGCCGGCAGACCCTTCATGCGCAAGCGGCCGAAATCGATGACCGCGGCGGAGCGTCCGATCGTGGCCCAGTTGCCCCGGTCGCGGTAGCGGAAGGGGCCGCCCGCGCCCCGGCCGCGGACCGACGCATCGATGCGCCCGCCCACGTAGGCGCCCTGCTGCACGGCCACCGGCGCCGTGCCCGGACAGGGCCGGCCGTCGGCGTCTCCCGCCAGCGCCGCGTCGCCGATGACGTAGATTCCGGCGTGTCCCGGCACCGAAAGATCGGCCGCCACCTTGACCCGCCCATGCGCGTCCGCCTCCGCGTCGAGCCACGCCGCCGCCGGCGAGGCCCGGACACCCGCCGCCCAGAGCACCGTGCGCGCGGCGATGCGCGACCCGGCAACCGTCACGCCGTCACGGTCGATGTCGTCGACGATGGCGCCGGTGCGGACCTCGACGCCGAGGCGCCCGAGCGCCCGCTCCGTATAGGCCGAGAGCCCGGCCGAAAAGGTCGGCAGCAGGCGCGGCCCGCCCTCGAGCAGGAAAATGCGCGCGGCGCGGGGATCGATGGCGCGGAAATCCCTCACCAGGGCGCGCTTGGCGAGCTCGGCCAGGGCGCCCGCGAGCTCGACGCCGGTGGGTCCGCCGCCGACGATGACGAAGTTGAGCAGCCGGCGGCGTTCCTCCGGGCTCGGCGCCGCCTCCGCCCGCTCGAAGGCGAGCAGCACGCGGGCCCGGATCGCGGTGGCGTCCTCGATCGTCTTCAGGCCCGGCGCGTGGCGCTCCCAGTCGCGGCCGTAATAATCGTGCCGCACGCCGGTGGCGAGAACCAGATGGTCGTACGGTAGGCGCCGGCCGTCGAGGACGACTTCGCGCGCGTTGCCGTCGACCGCGGTGACCGTGCCGAGGATCACTTCCGTGTTGGCCTGATGGCGGAGGATGGCGCGGATGGGCGCGGCGATATCGGCCGGCGACAGGCCCGCCGTCGCCACCTGGTAGAGGAGCGGCTGGAAGAGGTGGTGATTGCGGCGATCGACGACGGTCACCCGCGCCGGGCTCCGGGCCAGGGCCCGCGCCGCCGCCAAACCGCCGAACCCGGCGCCGACGATGACCACCCGACTCAGGGCCTCGCCGCTGCGCGCCTCCGGATACCTTGCGATCCTGGACATACCATCGCCCCGACGAAAACGGTCACCCCCGCAACACCCCGCCCGTCTGCTTCTCGACGTTGGCGACGATCTTGTTCGCCACTTCGTCGATCTCGGCGTCGGTCAGGGTTTTTTCGGCGGGCTGCAGGGTGACCGCGATGGCCAGCGATTTCTTGCCCTCGCCGATGCCCGCGCCCTCGTAGATGTCGAAGATCGAGACGCCGGCGATCAGCGTCTTGTCGGCGCCCCTGGCCGCGCGCACCAGCTTGTCGGCGGGCACGTCGGCGTCGACGACGAAGGCGAAATCGCGCTCGACCGGCTGGAACGGCGAGGGCTTCAGAAGCGGCCGCACCTTGCCGCCCTTGCCCTTCGGTTGCGGCACATTGTCGAGGAACAGCTCGAACCCCGCCATCGGCCCCTTGACGCCGAGCCGGCGCAGGACGCCCGGGTGGATCTCGCCGAACCAGGCCAGCACGTTGGGGCCGAGCCGGAGCGCGCCCGAACGGCCGGGATGATACCAGGCGGGCGCGTCGGTGGTAATCTGCAGGTTTTCCACCGGCGCGCCGGCGGCGGCGAGGCCGGCCAGCGCGTCGGCCTTGGCGTCGAAGGCGTCGGCGTCGCGCGCGGCACCGCTCCAGTGCCGGGGCAGCGCCCCGCCGGCGCGCAGCCCCGCCGCCACCAGCGCCTGGCCCTCGGGCGTGTCGTCGGAATATTGCGGGCCGACCTCGTAGAGTGCGACGTCGGGCGTGCCGCGGTCGGCGTTGCGCCCGGCGGCCTCGATCAGATTGGGCAGGATCGAGGGGCGCATGACGTCGAGATCGGCGCTGATCGGGTTGGCGAGTTGGAGCCGGGAATCGCCGCCGCCGAACAGCCTGGCCCGGGCGCCGGCCACGAAGGACCAGGTCACCGCCTCGAGCATGCCGCGCGCGGCCAGCGCCCGCCGCGCCTGGCGCACCCGACGCTGGGCCGGGCTCAGCGCCGGATGCGGTAGCGCCCCGTCCAGGGTCAGCGGCGTCACCGGCACTTTGTCGTAACCGTGCACGCGGACGATCTCCTCGACCAGATCGGCCTCGCCGTCGATGTCGGCCCGCCACGACGGCACGCCGACCTTGACCTCGACCGGCGGATTGCCGTCCCCGTCGGTGATGGTGAAGCCCAGCGCCTCGAGGATGCGCTGGCTCTCTTCCATGTCCACGTCGACGCCGCAGAGGTCGCGCACCCGCGAGAGGCGCAGGCGCACCTCCTTGGCCCAGTCGGGCAT
>CBDVDY010000207.1:0-5455 GCA_965372875.1 uncultured Alphaproteobacteria bacterium
GGCGCCGCCGCCCGAGCCATTCCGGGGCGGCGGAAAGTGCGCTCTCTCAGCGCTTTCGCGGCGCCCGGGGTTGCGGCCGCCCCTGCCCCGGCGCCGCCGACGAAAACCGGCCTGTTCCGCGCCCTTCGGTTCGCCGGGACGCGGCGCTTGCCGGGCTCCGCCGGGCCGTGGATGATGGCGCCCCCTAGTGTGATGGTTCCGAATTTCGTCACATTGATGTGACGAAATTTGGGGGCTGAATCACACTAGAATCGTATCGTTAGTGGCCTGCTTGTCCCAAAAATTCGTGCTACGAATTTCCGGGGCAGGACACTTGGAAGGGGAGGGCGACATGACACCGTTCGGCGCGAAACTCAGGGAAATGCGGCAGACGCGCGGCGTGACGCTCAAGCAAATGGCGGAAGCGCTGCAGCTTTCGCCCTCCTACCTGTCGGCGCTCGAGCATGGCCGCCGGAGCCGGCCGAATCCGGTGCTGGTGCAGCAGATCTGCGCCTATTTCAACGTCATCTGGGACGATTCCGAGGAGCTCGCCCGGCTCGCGCGCCTGTCGCACCCGCGAATCGTGGTCGATACCGCGGGACTGAGCCCGAATCACACGCTTCTGGCCAATCTCCTGGCCCGGCGCATCGCCGGGCTCGATTCCGGCCGGATCGAGGAGATTCTGGCGCTGCTAAAGCATTGATGGTTAATCAAGAATTGGGCCCATGTAATGGCCTTGATTATCTAGATTGTCGTTTTCCCATCCGCGATCCTTGATGTAGCGCTTTGGCTCAAACTTCCAGATTCTTACGGCATGGTGGAATCTGTTTGCAATATCTCCGTCGTGGCCGGTTGTCTCGAACCAGTTGAAGGCCCGCGAGCCTCTTTCGGCCGCGTCTTGCTGGCGCAGCATGTTGTAAACATGCCTACAAAAGCGGTCCCGAACCCTTTGTTTTGGTGTCTGACCTCTCTTTCCAGGTTTGCGCCTGAGTCGCATCTTATTGCCGTGGGAGCCCGCAGCGCCCATCATAAGGTCGCAGATTTGTAACCGCATATTCTTCGCACTATTCAAAAACGAGACCTGCACGTCCAGTTCTGGGCGGTCAAGTTGGGCGGGCAAATTAGACGCGAAGCGACGGAGCCCTTCCTTCTCACTATTGCTGGAGTGATCATCCAGATGAATTAGTATCTTCACCAGTGATCCCGTCGGATTGGGAAGGTACCTCAATCCGAAACTATGTTTGAGGAATTGGTAATAAATTCTGAATTGAACTTCTAATTCGGTGAGTGGTATTTCCCCATGACGGGGTAACCACTTGTACGATCTGTCCAAAAAAGTTTGCCGATATTTCACACGTCCTTGATTAACGTGCGCCATAAAACAATTGACCAAATCAATATAGCAATCAATATTTTGTTCGGAAATCTTACTCCATTTGACCTCGCCGTTTATGCCATATTTACCGATGATTTGGCGAAGATCGGTATCCAGCTTATCTAAATCCGGTTGCGTACCAAATATTCCACCAAGAAAGCACCAATATCGGTGAGGTGGATTGCCTCCGTGTGTCCAAGCTTCATCTGCATAAATCTCAAAAATTCTGGTCATGAATTGAAATGGACCCTGACCCCCTTAGTCTATCGACACGCCGCACGCCCTAAAGCGTGAAGCTCGGAAATCAGAGTCCAATGCCTATATATCACGGACTCACTAACAGTTCAAGAACTCCATAATGACTCTCTTAATAGTAGCGTAACGCCGAGTTGATTGCAAACAATCCGAGTCTCGGAACGGGCAGAATCTCCGGAGACAACGAACAAACGTAGCTAACAAAACGAAACTCGATAGGCCGAACTTCCCAATATATCCGCTAACTCGTTTACGGCGGTCTTCTGCCCGATATTGCTAATTGGAATCATTTCAGTGAGCGCGGTAACGCCCCTCGGAATGCCTGGTCGCAAAACAATAAGGGTGGGAATCCGCGTACGCGCCGGCCCGAGCCGCCATGGCGCGTAATGGGGCCCGCGCCGCCTTGCCGCGCCATGGGGGCGGCGCCGTGGGGCGAGCCGGTCTACAGGATAAATTTCGAGAGGTCGGAATCCTTGGCCAGATCGGCGACCTGTTCGCGCACGTAATCGGCGTCGATGGCGATGGTCTCGCCGCCGCGCTCGGTGGCGGTGAAGCTGATTTCCTCCAACAGCCGCTCCATCACCGTATGCAGCCGCCTGGCGCCGATATTCTCGACGCTCGCGTTGATTTCGGCGGCCAGCGTGGCGATCTCCTCGATCGCCGCGTCGGCGAATTCGAGGGTCACGTCCTCGGTCTTCATCAGCGCTTCGTACTGGATGATCAGGCTGTTCTCGGGCTCGATGAGGATGCGCGCGAAATCGTCGCGCGTGAGCGCGTCGAGGGTGACCCGGATCGGCAGCCGCCCCTGCAACTCGGGCAGCAGGTCGGAGGGCTTGGCCATGTGAAACGCGCCCGAGGCGATGAACAGAACGTGGTCGGTCTTGACCGGGCCGTGCTTGGTGGCGACGGTGGTGCCCTCGATCAGCGGCAGCAGGTCGCGCTGCACGCCCTCGCGGCTGACGTCGGCGCCGATGCGCTCGGAGCGCGCGGTGATCTTGTCGATCTCGTCCAGGAACACGATGCCGTGCTGCTCGACCAGCTCGATGGATTCGGCCGTGACCCGCTCCTGGTCCAACAGCTTGTCGCTTTCCTCGGCGATCAGCAGCGTGTGCGAATCGGCGACCGTGGTGCGGCGCGGCTTGGTCTGGCCGCCGAACGCCTTGCCGAACATTTCGTTGAGGTTGAGCATGCCCATCTGCGCCCCCGGCATGCCGGGGATCTCGAAGGTGGGCAGCTGCCCGGCGCCGGTATCGGCGACGTTGACCTCGATCTCCTTGTCGTCGAGCTCGCCCTTGCGCAGCATCTGGCGGAACTTCTCCCGCGTGTCCCGGCTGGCGTTCTCGCCCACCAGGGCATCCAGAACCCGCTCCTCGGCCTGCAACTCGGCTTTCGCCGTGACTTCCCTCCGCAGCCGGTTGCGGGTCAACGAGATGGCGATTTCGACGAGGTCGCGGATGATCGATTCGACGTCGCGGCCGACGTACCCCACCTCGGTGAACTTGGTCGCCTCGACCTTGAGGAACGGCGCCTGCGCCAGCCGCGCCAGGCGGCGCGCGATCTCGGTCTTGCCGACGCCGGTCGGGCCGATCATCAGGATGTTCTTGGGCAGCACTTCCTCGCGCAGTCCCTCGGGGATCTGCTGGCGCCGCCAGCGGTTCCTGAGGGCGATGGCGACGGCGCGCTTGGCGTCGTCCTGGCCGATGATGAAGCGGTCGAGCTCGGAGACGATTTCGCGCGGGGTAAAGGCGCTGGGGGCGAACGGGCTCATAGGGATTCGATCACCAGATTTTCGTTGGTATAGATGCAGATCGCCGCGGCAACGTCCATGGCGCGGCGGGCGATGGCCTCGGCGTCGAGCTCGGTCTCGGCCACCAGCGCGCGCGCCGCGGCCAGCGCGAACGGCCCGCCCGAGCCGATGCCGATCAGCCCGTCCTCGGGCTCGAGCACGTCGCCGGTGCCGGTCAGCACCAGCGAGACGTTGGCGTCGGCGACCGCCATCATCGCCTCGAGCCGGCGCAGATAGCGGTCGGTGCGCCAGTCCTTGGCCAGCTCTACGGCGGCGCGGGTGAGCTGCCCGGGATGCTGCTCGAGCTTGGCCTCGAGCCGCTCGAACAGCGTCAGCGAGTCCGCCGTGGCGCCGGCGAAACCGGCGATCACCTTGCCGTCGCCCAGCCGCCGCACCTTTTTCGCGTTGGATTTCAGGATCGTCTGGCCGAAGCTCACCTGCCCGTCGCCGGCCACCACCACCTTGCCCTCGCGGCGCACCGACAGGATCGTCGTGCCGCGCCAGCCTTCTTCGTTCGTTGTCGTCATTGTCCCGATATGGACCCGCGCGCCGCCGGCGTCAACGGCGCAATGCGCGACACGCGGCGGCGAGGCTGACTTTAGCGGCGAAGGGCCGGCCCGCGCGCTACTTTTTGGCGATCTCCATATTGAGCTTGGCCAACGCGTCGTGGATCGGAATGAAGAAGTTCAGACCGGCGGACATTTTCGCAACACCAATGCCGGAAACGGAAATTCCGATCACGTTGCCGCGGGCGTCCACCAGCGGTCCGCCACTGTTACCACCCTGAATATCCACATCGCTCTGGATGAGCGTAAGCTTCGTCCGCTTGTCCTTGCGTAGCGCGCTGACGATCCCTCGTGTAAGGCTCGCGCGCAAATCGCGTTGGTAGGGCGTGCCAATGGCATAGACCTCCTCGCCAACGCGGGCCGGCGCCGCCCGGATGGGAAGCACTTGCAGGCCCCTTACCGGAACCTTGACGAGCGCCACGTCGCGCAGCTTGTGCGAGCGCAAGACCTCGCCCTCGATCCTCAGGCCCGAGGGGAACTCGACCAGGATGCGCTTGGCGTCGCCGACGACATGGAAATTAGTCATTATCAGGCCGTCCTTCGAGATCACGAAGCCCGACCCGAACCCGCCGCCCAGCGACAATGTGACCGTGGCGCCTGTCACCTCGTTCATGTGCTCGGTCACGGGATCGTTGAATTGGGCGATTCTGGAAATCGCTGTCGTCGCATAGCCCGCCGCGGTAACGGGTTCGGCCTCCTTTAGCACCAGGAGATCGCGAAACTTCGTGTCGGCCGCCAAATTTCCCGCGGCCGCCCCAAATGCCTGCTGCAGCAAAACGATCTCCCCGTCCGGGACGCCGCCGCCGAACGCGCCGCCAAATTTTGTGTACCCCTCGGTCGCCGTTTCGTAAACCACGCGCCGCCCCAGTTTGGAATAAACCTGCCAGGCCACCTTGACCGAAGCTTCGCCGCTTTGCTTGCCCACACTGAGGCCTTTCCAATAATCTACGTGGTCGCAGACATGCATCTTGATTTCCGTGACCCGCGCGCCGATCGAATAAACCGCCTTTTTCCGTTCCTCGGCCTGATTGAACATCTTGTTCGGATCGCCAACGACGTTGAAGCCGGCGCCCGAAAGCTCCTCGTAAAAAATATCGGCAAATTCCAAGCCGCGCGACGTGACACGGCCCTGATTCCAAAAAATGTCCTCGGCGAAGTCCTTGCATGGCCCAACGAGAATTACGCCCGCGGGTACGTAGGTGCCGATTTTGGTTCCACGGCGGAGATTGACGACGACTTTGGCGAACTCGATCGCCTCCATCTCGACGCCGGGAGGAATTGCCGGCGGCGGCTTGTTCTCTACCTTTGCGACCTGCATTGCCGGCCCGGCGCAGGATGCCAGCGCCATTGCGCCGGCCAGGGCAACAAGGAGTTTTGTCGTATTCATTTCACAACCATTTGCATTATTGGTTAACGGAATTTCAAACCTTAATAGAGTGCAACGTTAGCCGATAAGGCGGGTGCCCACAAACAATTTGGGTCCGAATAGTCTAG
>CBDVDY010000208.1:0-5443 GCA_965372875.1 uncultured Alphaproteobacteria bacterium
GTGCCCAACATCTCGCCGGCGCCACGGAGCCGAAGATCTTCCTCGGCGATGCGGAAGCCGTCCTCGCTTTGCCGCAGAATGTCGATCCGGGCTCGCGCGGTCTGGCCGAGTGGCGCGTTGTAGAGAAAGAGGCAGGTCGAGGGTTTCGTGCCCCGGCCGATGCGGCCGCGCAGCTGGTGCAGCTGGGCGAGGCCGAAGCGGTCGGCGTGCTCGACAACCATGAGCGTGGCGTCGGCCACGTCGACGCCAACCTCGATCACCGTGGTCGCGACCAGGACGTCGACGCTTCCCTCGGCAAACTCGGTCATGACCGCATCCTTGTCCTTGGCCTTCATGCGGCCATGCACCAAACCCACCCGCGGCCCGAAGATATTCGAGAGTTGCGCGTGCCTTGCCTCGGCCGCCGCGAGGTCGACGGCCTCCGATTCCTCGACCAACGGGCACACCCAATAGGCCTTCGCACCCTGATCGACGGCGCGCTTGACCGCGCCTACCACTTCGTCGAGGCGCGAAAGCGGTATCGCCCGCGTGTCCACGGGAAGACGGCCGGCCGGTTTCTCGGTGAGTCGCGATTCGTCGAGGTCGCCGTAAGCCGCCAGCATCAGCGTCCGCGGGATCGGCGTCGCGGTCATCACCAGCACGTCCGCCGAATTGCCCTTGGACGACAGCATCAAGCGCTGGTGCACCCCGAATCGGTGCTGCTCGTCGATCACCGCGAAGGCAAGATCGTGGAACGCCACGTCCTCCTGAAACAGGGCATGAGTACCAATGACGATGGGGATGTCGCCGGACTCCAGCCCTTCGAGAATGGCGCCACGCGCCTTGCCCTTGTCGCGGCCGGTCAGGATCGCCGACCTGATTCCGGCGGCCTCGGCCAGGGGCGCGATGGTCCGGAAATGCTGGCGGGCGAGGATTTCGGTGGGCGCCATCAGCGCCGCCTGCGCGCCGGCCTCGACCGCATCGAGCATGGCAAGAAAGGCGACCACCGTCTTGCCGCTGCCGACATCGCCCTGCAGCAGGCGCAGCATGCGGTGCGCCGATGCCATGTCGGCGGTCACGTCCGCTACCGCTTGAAGCTGCGATTGCGTTAGGCTGAAGGGCAGGGCGGCCAGCGTGCGCCGGCGCAGCTCTCCAGCAGCGACAATGCGGCGGCCGGGCCGCTTCCGCACCTGGGCCCGAATCAGCATCAGGGCAAGCTGGCTGGCGAGCAGCTCGTCGTAGGCCAGGCGCATGCGCGCCGCGTTGCCGGGCGCCAGATCGGCTTCGCTTTCCGGGGCGTGCGCGCGGTCCAGCGCCTCGCGCCAATTCTGCCAGCCGTGCTTGTCGCGGACCCCGGAATCGATCCACTCGGCCAAATCCGGCGCGCGCTGGATCGCCCCGCGGATCGCCTTGCCCAGGGTTTTGAGCGTCAGCCCGGAGGTTAGCGGATAGACGGGCTCGACCGATTGCAGCCGCGCCAACTCGTCGAGCGTGCCGATATGATCCGGATGTGTGATCTGCGGCTCGTCCCCATAATATTCGACCTTGCCGCTGACCACGCGCGTTTCGCCCTCCGGCAACGCTTTCAGCAGGTAATCCGTATGGGCATGAAAGAACACCAAATGCAGGAATCCGGTTTCGTCGCTGACCCGCACTTTGTAAGGCTGACGCGGGTTCGCGCGCGGCAGGTGCGCGTCGACCCGCACGGTAAGCGTCGCGATCACACCGGCCGGCGCCTGGGCGATCCGCGGCGCGAAACGGCGGTCGATGATTCCGGCCGGAAGATGCCACAGCAGGTCCGTGACCTGCGGCCCGATGAATTTTTCGATCAGTTTGCCGATACGGGGCCCGACGCCGGCGAGCGCGGTGACGGGCGAGAACAACGGGAAGAGAATTTGCGGACGCATGGTGGCAAGCGGCGCGATGGCTGACAGGCGGATTGGAACCGCCTATATCGTATAGCTTCGAGACGGGGAGACAATGCGCAACATGAAATCGAGTCTGCGCGAAGAGATTGAAGCGCGCCGCAAGCGGCTCTATTTTCGCTGCCGGCGCCGCGGCACGAAGGAGTTGGACCTGCTGCTCGGCGGTTTCGCCGACCGGCATCTGGCGCAAATGACGGACGAGCAGATCGGCTGCATGGAAGCTTTGCTGGAATGTACCGACCACGAAATCTACGCTTGGATCATAGGTAAACAGGACGTGCCCAGCGACCACGATCACGACGTTATGATCCTTTTGCAGAACTTTAGTATCGATCTTTAAATATTGAAAAACATAGAACAAATTCTGTCGAAGGCCGGACGCGCATCGATTGCCGGCGCGCCCGAGGGCATGGATGCGATTGTGCTCGAGTGGCTGGCGGCGGCGTGCGGGCCGGCCCGCGCGGTGCTGCATGTCGCGCGTGACGATGCGCGGGTCGAACGCCTGTCCGCGACGCTTGCCTTCTTCGCACCGGGCGTCGAAGTGCTGCGATTCCCGGCTTGGGACACGTTGCCCTATGACCGCGTCTCGCCGCATGGCGAGATCGTAAGCCGCCGGGCCGCGACGCTTTCGGATTTGGTCGAGAAGGACAAGGCGGGCGACGGCGGCCGTATCCTGCTGACCACCGTCAACGCGGTACTGCAGCGCTTGCCGCCGCGGGAGATGTTTCGTGGCGCGGTGTTTCGCGCGGTCGCCGGCGGACGCGTCGCCACCGGCGATCTCTTGGCGTTTCTGGAGGCGAACGGCTATCTCCGCGTGGGGACGGTGCGCGAGCCGGGCGAATTCGCGATCAGGGGCGGCATCATCGACTTGTTTCCGCCGGGCGCGGCGGAGCCACTGCGCCTCGATTTGTTCGGCGACGAGCTGGAAGCAATTCGGGTGTTCGATCCGGTCACCCAGCGTACCACGGGCGAGCGGACCGAAATGGATCTCGGTCCGGTCGGAGAAATCCTGCTGGACCCCGCCGCGATCGAGCGCTTCCGCTCGGGCTACCGGAGTTTGTTCGGAGCCGGGCTCAAGGATGATCCGCTCTACGAATCGATCAGTGCCGGGCGCAAGCACCAGGGCATGGAACATTGGCTGCCATTGTTCCACGAAGGCCTCGATACGCTGTTCGATTACCTGCCGAACGCCGTGCTGACGTTGGACCATCAGGTGGACGAGGCGGTCGAGGCCCGAATCGAGTTGATCGCCGACTATTATCAGGCGCGGCGCGACTTCGCCGAGAGTAGCACCGGCGGAGACGGCGCGCCGGTCTATCGCCCGGTGCCGCCCGATCATCTGTTCCTGGACCGGGCCGAATGGAAGCGGTTGCTTGCGGCGCGCGGCGTCGGCGCGCTCACGCCTTTCGTGGCCCCGAAGCGGGATGGCGCCGCGCGGGATGATTCCACGATCGATGCCGGAGGACGTGGCGGCGAGACCTTCGCCGCGGCTCGCGCGCGGCCCGAAATCAATGTTTTCGACGAGGTGCGAGAGACGATTACCCGTCACGCCAAGCACGGGCGGCGGGTCCTGATCGCGGCCTATAGCCCGGGTTCGCGCGAGCGCCTCGGCCACATTCTCGAGGATCACGCCATCGACGCACTCGCGCCCGCGGCGACATGGGACGAAGCGAAGGCGTTGCCGCCGGCCTCCGTGGCGCTCGTGGTGCTCCAGCTCGAGAACGGCTTTACCGCGTCCGACCTCGCCGTCATCACCGAGCAGGATATCCTTGGCGACAGGATGATCCGCCCGCCGCGCCGGCGCCGCAAATCGGATGCGTTCTTGACCGAGTTGTCGAGTATCGAGTCGGGCGATGTTGTCGTCCATGTCGACCACGGGGTAGGCCGCTACGACGGGCTGGCGACGATCGAGGTCGCAGGCGCTCCCCACGATTGCGTGCGAATTCTCTACGACGGCGGCGACCGGCTGTTCCTGCCGGTGGAGAATCTCGAGATGCTGACGCGCTACGGTTCCGAGGACAGCGCCGCGCAACTCGACCGCTTGGGCGGCGCCGGCTGGCAGGCGCGCAAGGCCCGGGTCAAGAAGCGCGTCAAGGACGTCGCGGACAGCCTCATCGCGGTCGCCGCCACGCGCGCGCTCAAGCAGGGCGAGGAGATGACGCCGCCCGCCGGCCTGTACGACGAATTCTGCGCCCGGTTTCCCTTCGCCGAAACCGAGGATCAGGACACCGCGATCGCCGATACGCTCGCCGATATCGCCTCGGGCCGGTCGATGGACCGGCTGATTTGTGGCGACGTTGGATTTGGCAAGACCGAGGTGGCGTTGCGGGCCGCGTTCGTCGCCGTGCTTTCGGGTGCGCAGGTCGCGGTCGTCGTGCCCACGACGCTTTTGGCGCGGCAACACTTTCGCACCTTCGTGGAGCGGTTCGACGGCCAGCCCGTCCGTATCGAGCAACTTTCGCGGCTGGTACCGGCTAAGAGGGCCGCCGAAATCAAGGAGGAGTTGGAAACCGGCGCGGTCGACATCGTTATCGGCACGCACGCGCTGCTTGGAAAATCGGTCAAGTTCGCCAATCTCGGCCTCCTGGTCGTCGACGAGGAACAGCATTTCGGCGTGACCCAAAAAGAGCGGCTGAAGCAACTGCGCGCCAACGTCCACGTCTTGACCCTGACCGCCACGCCGATCCCGCGCACCCTGCAGATGGCGCTTTCCGGCGTTCGCGAGATGAGCCTGATCGCCACGCCGCCGGTCGACCGGCTTGCCGTGCGCACCTTCGTGTTGCCCTACGACCCGGTGGTCATCCGCGAGGCGATCATGCGCGAAATATTCCGCGGCGGGCAGGTATTCTACGTCTGCCCGCGCATCGAGGATTTGCCCAGAATCGCCGGCCGGCTCGAGAAACTGGTGCCGGAAATCAAGATCCGGGCGGCGCACGGGCGAATCGGCGCGGCCGAACTGGAAGACGTGATGTCCAACTTCTACGACGGCGCCTTCGACTTGCTTCTGTCCACCAACATCATCGAATCCGGGCTCGATATTCCGGCGGTCAACACGATCATCATTCACCGCGCCGATATGTTCGGCCTGTCCCAGCTCTATCAGTTGCGCGGGCGGGTCGGGCGCTCCAAGGCGCGGGCCTACGCCTACCTCACCCTGCCGCCGGACCGGCTGCTGACCCCGACGGCGCAAAAGCGTCTGGAAGTCATGCAGACCTTGGATACCTTGGGCGCGGGATTCACGCTGGCCAGCCACGATCTCGACATTCGCGGCGCCGGCAACCTGTTGGGAGAGGAACAGTCCGGCCACATTCGCGAAGTCGGCATCGAGCTCTACCAGCATATGCTCGAGGAGGCGGTGGCGGCCGCCCGCGAGAGCCACGGGGCGGACGCGGCGGAGGAGGGCGCCGATGCCTGGACGCCGCAGATCGCAATCGGCACGCCGGTGCTGATCCCCGAGGAGTATGTGCCCGATCTGAGCGCCCGGTTGGGCCTGTATCGTCGCATCGCGGCGCTCGTCGACCGGGCCGAGATCGACTCCT
>CBDVDY010000209.1:0-5438 GCA_965372875.1 uncultured Alphaproteobacteria bacterium
GCACCCGCGATCTCGACATACCCGGCGCCGGCGAAGGCGCCCGACGGCACCAGCGCGGCCAGGCCCACCGCGGCGAACAGGACGCGCAGCGGCGCGCCGACGGGCCGGGTCAGATAGCCGATCACGCCGACCGAGACCAGCCACACGCCGAGGATCGCAGTGGCGATGGCCAGCGCCACGTCGACCGGCGCGCCGATCAGGATCAGGCTGGGCGAGGCCACGAACAGGAACGGCACCACGTAGGCCGACCAGGCGAAGCGCGTCGCCGACCAGCCGGTGCGCATGGGGTCCGACTTCGCCACGGTGGCGGCGGCAAAGGCGGCGATGGCGACGGGCGGCGTCAGCATCGACATCATGCCGAAATACATCACGTAGAGATGCGCGGCGATGGGCTGCACGCCGACCTCGATCAGGGCGGGTGCGACCAGCGCCGCGAGCAGCACATAGACGCCGAGCGTCGGCAATCCCATGCCGAGCACGATGCAGATCATGGCGGCGAGCACCAGCAGCAGCGGCAGATTTCCGGCCCCGACCTGAACCAGCGCGAAGGGCAAATTAAAGCTGAGTCCGGAGATCGCCAGCACGCCGATGATCAGCCCCGCCGCGCCGCAGATCATGATGATGTCGAGCACCGCGAGCCCGGTCGTGATCAGCGCCTCCAACAGAACTCGAGGCCCGGGGCGCCGGCCGCGATAGCCGAAGATTACCGCGCACGCGACCAGAACCGCCGCCGAGTACAGCGCCGAGGTCGCCGGTTGCAGATTGAGCGAGAACAGCGCCACCACCAGGACCGCGAAGGGCAGCGGGAAGTACCAGCCGGCGGCGAAAATCGGGCCGGGGCGCGGGATATCCGCCTCGTCGACCCGCTCGATGCCGGCGCGCGCGGCCTCGAGATCGGTCTGGATGAACAGCGCCACGTAATAGAGCAGCGCCGGAACCAGCGCCGCCAGCACCACGTCGGCGTAGGGGATTTGCAGGAACTCGGCCATCAGGAAGGCCGAGGCCCCCATCACCGGCGGCATCAACTGACCGCCGGTGGACGCCACCGCCTCGATCGCGGCGGCCTGGTGCGCGGGGTAGCCGCCCTTCTTCATCATCGGGATGGTAACGACGCCGGTGGAGACCACGTTGGCCACGGCGCTGCCCGAGATCGAGCCGAACAACGCCGAGCCGGCGACCGCGATCTTGGCCGAGCCGCCGCGGTAGCGGCCCATCAACGCCAGGGCGATATCGGTGAAGAAGTTCGAGCCGCCGGTCACCGCCAGGAGGTGGCCGAACAGCAGAAACGCCAGCACGATGGTCGACGCCACCCGGATCGGCAGGCCGAGGAGGCCGTTGACGTCGATGGCGAGGTAGCCGGCGAGCTTGGGCCAGTCCGAGGCGCGGCCGGAGAGCAGCCCCGGCATGTAATTGCCCCAAATCGCGTACAGAATGAACACGACGACGATGAGGGCCAGCATGTTGCCGACCGAGCGGCGCAGCGCCTCGACCACCAGCACGATCAGGATGGTGCCGACGGCCACCGCTTCGGGCGGCCGGAACATGATCATGTCGACGAGGTCCGGATACCGGAAAGTCAGCCACCAGCCGGCGGCAAACCCGGCGATCGCGGCCACGATGTCGTACCACGGCGCGCGCCCGCGCGGCGTGCCGCGGCGCATGGGAAAATGCAGAAACGCGAGGCCGAGCGACGTGGCCAGTATGCCCGCGGTAAACTGCTCGGTGTAAAGTGCCAGTCCCACCCACCGGTACAGGTCGAGCGCGAAGGCGACCGATCCCAGCGTCAGGCAGAGGGCGAGAAAACGGACGAGGCGGCGCTGAAACTCTGGTGCGTTCCCGCCTGCCTCGCCCGTATCTTCAGATGACGATCCGTCCACGCCGCCGTCTTACTTTGGCGGCCAGGCGCCTATCTCCTTGTAGAACTTTACGGCGCCCGCATGATATTTGATCGGGTCGATCTTCGGATTCATCCGGTTCGGATTGAACAGGTTGAAGACGCCGAAGGTGGCGGCCATCGCCTTTTTGTTGCCGTGCATCGCCTTGGCCAGACTGTAAGCCGCGTCGTCCGGGGTCTTGTCGCTGGCGAAGACGAGCGCGTCATAGGCGATCGAATGCGTCGGCTCGAGCACGCCGATGTTGCGCTTGGACGGCTTTTCCGGCCGGAAATAGGCGAGCGGCAGGAATGCCTTCACCTTCTTCAGATTTGCCGGCGTGTTGGCCATGGGCAGCATACGGATGCCGCCCACCGCCGCGTTGGCCTCGCGCACCTTGCCCGCGCCGATGGCGAACAGGAAGCCCTCGACCTTGCCGGCGATGAAGTCGTTGGCGCCGCCGACCACGCTCGGCACCATCACCGGGCGCGTGTCCTTGCGGGTGATGCCGCCGGTCGAATAGACCGCGTCGATGATCGGCAGCAGGATCTTCTGGCTGGTATAGCCGTCGGGCATCGACTTGCCCTTGAGCTGGGCGATGCTTTTGACCGGCGAATCCTTGCGCACGAAAAGTGCCACGCGCAGGGGATACATGATGGCGATGGCCCGCAGGTTGGGGTTGGTGCCGGTCTTGGCGTAGTGCGCCTTGCCCTCGACCGCGAGGCTGGTCTCGTAGACGTTGGCGAGCCCGAACTCGAGCTCGCCGTTGTTGACGGCCGGCAGGTACACGTTGGGGCTGGCGAATGGCTGGATCGTGGCCTTGAGGCCGGCCTTCTCGTTGGCGATCTTGGCGATGGCCGTGCCCGACGAGTGGTAGATCGAGCCCGGATTCGACGTCGCGATGCCCACTTGCTGCGCGCCGGCCGCCCCGGCCAGCCCCAGCGACAGCGTCGCCGTCAATATCATATGTCCGAATTTCATGCAGTCCTCCCTTGGGTCGATTTTTATGGCGCCCTTCGGGCTCCCCGTCGTTCTTCGCCAGGGATTTTGGCGGCGTTCTCGGATCGCCGCCGCCGATTCGACGCCCATTACCGGAGAGTGTACCGGCGACCCGTGGGGCCGTCAATTTGGCAAGGTTCGGGATGATTCCGCAGCCTGGAGCAACCATACGCGGATAGCGGATAAGGCCCGGAAATGGCGGGTTGTCGCGAATTTACCTCGCGGAACCGGGGGCCGCCGATGTACATTGCCCGCTCGCTCCAGCATCGGGCATCGGGCATCGTAGACGGACATGGACGAATTCAGCCAAATCCCCGGCCAGAAATTCGGCGTCGGCCAGCGGGTCGCGCGCAAGGAAGACAAGCGGCTTCTGACCGGCGGCGGCCGCTATACCGACGATATCGTGCTCGACGGCATGGCGCTGGCCCACGTGCTGCGCTCGCCCCACGCGCACGGCGTGATCCGGCGGCTCGATGTGGAGGCGGCGCGCGGCAAACCCGGCGTGCTGGCGATTTACACCGACCTGGACATGCGCCGCGCCGGATACGGCGACCTGCCCTGCGCGCTGCCGCTCAAGAGCCGCGACGGCGCGCCGCTGATCGTGCCGCCCCGGCCGATCCTGGCGCGCGGGCGGGTGCGCTATGCCGGCGAGCCGCTGGCCCTGGTGGTGGCCGAAAACCTGGACGCGGCCAGGGACGCCGCCGAAGCCATCGAATTGGAGATCGACCCGCTGCCGGCCGTGACCGACCTGGCGGCGGCGATCGAGCCCGGCGCGCCGCTTTTGTTCGACGAGATGCCGGGCAACGTCGCCCTCGACTGGCGGGCCGGCGATATCGAGGCCACCGAGCGCGCCATAGCTGGGGCCGCGCACGTCACGCGCCTGCGGCTGGTCAACAACCGGGTGGTCGCCGCGAGCCTGGAGCCGCGGGGTGCTGTCGCCGAATACGATACGGCGAGCGGGCGCTTTACCCTGCATCTGGGCTGCCAGGGCGTGTTCGGCATACGCGCGGCAGTGGCCAAGGCGCTGCTGCGCATCGAGCCCGAGCGCCTGCGCGTGCGCGCCTACGACATCGGCGGCTCGTTCGGCATGAAGGGCGGCGCCTACCCCGAGTACGTCATGGTCCTGCACGCCGCCCGCGATCTCGGCCGCCCGGTCAAGTGGGTCGACGAGCGTTCCGATGCC
Source organism: uncultured Alphaproteobacteria bacterium (assembly GCA_965372875.1). Taxonomy (GTDB): domain Bacteria; phylum Pseudomonadota; class Alphaproteobacteria; order CBDVDY01; family CBDVDY01; genus CBDVDY01. The sequence continues at coordinate 4,054 of CBDVDY010000209.1, forward strand.
TTCCTGTCCGACATGCACGGGCGCGACGCGGTGATGGACGCAGAACTGGCGCTCGACGGTGACGGCAATTTCCTGGCGGTCCGGATCGACGGGCTGGGCGCCTTGGGCGGCTATACCGCTGGTTTCGCCGCCCAGATCCCGACGATCAATCTGGTCAAGAACACGATCAGCCTTTACCGCACGCCGGCGATGGCCGTCTCGGTCAGGTGCGTGGTTACCAACAACACGCCGGTCAGCGCCTATCGCGGCGCCGGCCGGCCCGAGGGCAACTATTACATGGAGCGGCTGGTGGACAAGGCGGCGCGCGAGACCGGGCGCGACCCGGTGGAATTGCGCCGGCGAAACCTGATTCCGGCCGCCGACATGCCGTATAAGGCGGCTTCGGGCCAAACCTACGACAGCGGCGATTTCGAAGCGCTGCTGGACGACGCGCTGGCCGCCGCCGACTGGGACGGATTCGCTTCGCGGCGCGCGGAATCCGGAGGGCGCGGCCTGCGGCGCGGCATCGGGCTCGCCTGCTATCTCGAGGTCACCGCGCCGCCGGGCAAGGAGATGGGCGGCATCCGCTTCGAGCCCGACGGCGACGTCACCATCGTCACCGGCACCCTGGATTACGGCCAGGGCCACGCCTCGACCTTCGCCCAGGTGCTGGTCGGCAAGCTGGGCGTGCCGTTCGAGCGCATCCGGCTGATCCAGGGCGACAGCGACGAATTGCTGGCCGGCGGCGGCACCGGCGGCTCGCGCTCGGTGATGGCCAGCGGCAACGCCATCCTCGAGGCCGGCGACCGGGTGATCGAACGGGGACGGGCGCTGGCCGGGCATTTCCTGGAAGCGGCGGCGGACGATATCGAGTTCGCCAACGGCAATTTCCGCGTGGCCGGCACCGACCGCGGCCTGTCGATCATGGAGCTGGCGGCCCAGGTGCGCGCGGCGGGCTCGTTGCCCGACGGGCTGCCGGACGGGCTGCCCGAGACGCTCGACGCCGCCCTGGTGGTCGATTCGCCGCCCTCGGCGTTTCCCAACGGCTGCCACATCGCCGAGGTGGAGATCGATCCCGAGACCGGCGCCGCGCAAATCGTCCGCTATACCGTGGCCGACGATTTCGGCACGATCATCAACCCGATGCTGGTCGAGGGGCAGGTCCATGGCGGCATCGTCCAGGGCATCGGCCAGGCGATGATGGAGCGCGCGGTCTACGACGAGGGCGGCAGCCTGGTGTCCGGCTCGTTCATGGATTACGCCCTGCCCCGGGCCAAGGACGCGCCAAACTTCGAAATCCATTGGCATCCGGTGCCGGCCACCAGCAACGCGCTCGGCGCCAAGGGCTGCGGCGAGGCCGGCACCTCGGGCGCGCTGCCGGCGGTGATGAACGCGATTCTGGACGC
>CBDVDY010000210.1:0-5427 GCA_965372875.1 uncultured Alphaproteobacteria bacterium
CAGCCGGCCAGCAGGACGAGCGCGAGCCCGGCGGCGGCGAATCGCCGCGCCGACGCCGCCGAAGGCAACGGGGCGCTAAACAACGACATTGATCACCTTATCAGGCACCACGACGACGCGTCGAATTTCCTTGCCGCCGGTCGCCTTGCTCACCGCCGGCAGCGCCAGCGCCGCGCTCTCGGCGTCTTCCCTGCCGCAACCGCGCGGCAGGTCGAGAGTGCCGCGCAGCTTGCCGTTGACTTGCACGGCGACGGTGACGCTGTCGTCGATCACCAGCGCCGGGTCCGCCTCGGGCCACGCCACCTCGGCGAGCAGCGTTTGTCGGCCGAGACAGTGCCAAAGCTCCTCGGCCAAATGTGGCGTCATTGGCCCGATAAGCCGGGTGGCGGTCTCGTATCCCTCGCGCAGGACCCAGGCGGCGGCCGCGTCTCCCGGCTCGAATCCAGCCTCGAACGCGGCCAGTGCGTTGGTCAGTTCGCGGATCCGCGCGACCGCGCGGTTATAGCGAAATTTCTCCAGATCGTCGGTGACGCCGGCAATGGTCTTGTGGATGACGCGCCTGGTCTCCAGCGCCATGCCGGCGATGCCATCGGGCAACGGGGCGTCGGGCGGGGGCAGATCGCCGGCCCGGCCGCCGATGGTTCGATAGAGCCGGCTGATATATCGCCAGGCGCCGTCGATTCCGGCATCCGTCCATTCGAGGTCGCGCTCCGGCGGGCTGTCCGAGAGCATGAACAGACGCGCCGTATCGGCGCCATAGTTTGCGATGATGTTCTCCGGGTCGACGACGTTGCGCTTGGATTTGCTCATCGATTCCGAGCGGCCGACGGTCACCGGCGCGCCGGTTTTCGCGTGGATCGGGGCGCCGTCCGGCGATCTGCCGACGTCTTCGGGGAACAGCCACCCGCCGTCCGCGTCCTTGTAGGTTTCGTGGCAGACCATGCCCTGGGTGAACAGTCCGGCGAACGGCTCGTCGACCGACAAATGGCCGCTCCGGCGCATCGCCCGGGCGAAGAACCGGGAATACAGAAGGTGCAGGATCGCGTGCTCGATACCGCCGATATACTGATCCACCGGCAGCCAGTAATCGACCTCCGAGGTCTCGACCGGGACATCCGCGCGCGGCGAGCAGAAGCGGGCGAAATACCACGACGAATCGACGAACGTGTCCATGGTGTCCGTGTCGCGCCGCGCCGCCGCGCCGCATGTCGGGCAGGGCGCGTGCTTCCAGCTCGGATGGTTGTCGAGCGGATTGCCCGGTTTGTCGAACGCCACGTCCTCGGGCAGCTCGACCGGCAGGGCGCTCTTGGGCACCGGCACCACGCCGCAGGCATCGCAATGGATCACCGGGATCGGGCAGCCCCAATAGCGTTGGCGCGAGATGCCCCAGTCGCGCAGCCGGAATACGACCGCGCCGCGGCCGACGCCGTCCTGCTCGAGCCGCCGGACGATCGCCGCCTTGGCCGCGTCGACGCCGAGCCCGTCGAGGAAGCGCGAGTTGATCATCAGGCCGTCGTCGGTAAAGGCTTCGTCGCCAACCGCCATGGCGGCGGCGTCCGTGCCCATGGGCGCCACCACGGGCAAAACCGGCAGACCGTACTTGCGCGCGAAATCCAGATCGCGCTGGTCGTGCGCCGGACAGCCGAAGATGATTCCGGTGCCGTACTCCATGAGCACGAAATTGGCGACGTAAAGCGGCAGCTCGTGCCCGTCGACGAAGGGATGGGCGGCCCGGCGGCCGGTGTCGTAGCCGAGTTTTTCGGCGGTCTCGATGGCCGCCTCGCTGGTGCCGTGACGGTTCGCCTCGGCGATGAACTCCGCCAGCGCCGGGTCGTCCTCGGCCAACTTCGTGGCCAGGGGATGGTTCGGCGAAAGGGCGCAGAACGAAGCGCCGAAGATCGTGTCGGGCCGGGTCGTGAACACTTCGAATCCGTCCTCGAAACCGTCCACGCCGCCATCCGAGTTACCGTCCGGGCCGCCGGCAAGCGGGAATTTTATGTAGGCGCCTTCCGAGCGGCCGATCCAGTTCCGCTGCATGAGCCGCACCGGTTCCGGCCAGCGCTCGAGATTGTCGAGCTCGGCCAGCAAGTCCTCGGCGTATTCGGTGATGCGCAGGAACCATTGCGACAGCAGCCGCTTCTCGACCAGCGCGCCCGAACGCCAGCCGCGCCCATCGATTACCTGCTCGTTGGCGAGCACCGTTTCGTCCACCGGGTCCCAGTTGACCCAGGATTCCCGGCGGTAGGCGAGGCCGGCTTCCAGGAACTCGATGAACATTAACTGCTGATGCCGGTAATAGCCCGGATGGCAGGTGGCGATCTCCCGCTCCCAGTCGAGCGACAGCCCCATGCTTTGCAGCTGCCGGCGCATGGTGGCGATGTTGTCGTAGGTCCACGCCGCCGGGTGGGTTTTGTGCTCGCGCGCCGCGTTCTCCGCCGGCAGCCCGAACGCATCCCAGCCCATGGGATGCAACACGTTGAATCCCTTTGATTTTTTGTAACGCGTGAGAACGTCGCCCAAGGTGTAATTGCGGACGTGTCCCATGTGAATGCGGCCCGACGGATACGGAAACATCTCCAGGACGTAGTATTTCGGCCGCTCCGGATCCTCATCCGCGGCGAAGCAGCGGTGCTCGATCCAGGCCTGCTGCCATTTCGATTCGGTTTCGCGAAAATTGTACCGCGACATGTTGCCGGATTTCGTTGGTTCAGGCGTCGCCGGATTGTCACCGACTCGAGCGCCGCGCTCGCCCAGTTTATTGATTTGCTTGTTCCTGGCGCAGCTCGCGCGCCCGCGTCAGGATCACGTTCTCGAGGTCGAGCGCGGTGTTGTTCTCGACCGGCGCGTCGGACCATTTGCCCGACTCGTCCCGCGCCTGGCGGAACACCGTCAATTTGACGCCGCCCGAACGCAACTCCTTGCCCAGGATCAGGAGGTTGATCTTGAATCGCTCCCGCGGCGTTTCGGGCGGCGCGTACCAATCGGTGATAATCGCCCCGCCGAAGGGATCGGCCGAAGTGATCGGCATGAAGGAAATGGTATCGAGCGCCGCGCGCCACAGGAACGGGTTGACCGAGATGTTCCCCGACCCGCCGCCCATGCCACGCGTGAAACCGCGGCGCTGGCCCTCCGGCGCCCTGCCGCCCCTGACGGCGATGTCTTCGGATTGATTGGCGCCGGTATTCTCGGCCAGTATCTCGGTACTTTCGGTGCAGGCGGCAAGCGCCAGCGCCGCTCCGACGGCGAATACGGCCAACGCGCCGGCCCGGAATGTTTGTTTGCCTGTCCTCATCGTCTCCTCGCACCTCGGGTCGCCCGCTATATATCATAAATCCCGGCGCTGTGAAGATCGCCCGGCCCTGAGGCGGCCAGGGGCGGCGCGGATTGAGCCGGCCCCGGCGTTCTGTTAGGGTGCCGCAGGATATTTCGATGGTCGAACCCACCCCATCCGAACACGCGGCCGAGACGCTCGAAGCGACGGTCGGCGCCAATCTCGCCGGGATTCAGGATCGTATCGCCGCGGCCGCGCGCGCCGCCGGGCGATCGCCCGGCGCGGTTACGCTGATCGCGATCAGCAAGACGCAACCGATCGAACGGGTGCGCGCGGCGCTGGCCGCCGGGCACAGAATATTCGGCGAAAACCGGCTACAGGAGGCCAAGGCGCGCTGGCCGGCGCTGAAGCGGGAATACCCGGATATCGAGTTGCATTTCGTCGGGCCGCTGCAGACCAACAAGGCGGCCGACGCGGTCGCCCTGTTCGACGTCATCCATTCCGTCGACCGGCCCAAGCTGGCGCGCAAGCTGGTCGAGGCGATGGCGGCGGCGGGGCGCAGGCCGCGCTGCTTCGTGCAGGTCAATACCGGGGCCGAGCCGCAAAAGGCGGGTGTGGCGCCGGAAGAAGCGGATGCGATCATCGCCGGCCTGCGCGAGGATGTCGGCCTGCCGCTGGCGGGGCTCATGTGCATTCCGCCGGTCGACGAGGAAGCCGCGCCGCATTTCGCGCTGTTGGCGGAAATCGGCAAACGGGTGGGGGCGCCCTGCCTCAGCATGGGGATGAGCGCCGATTTCGAAACCGCCGTGCGTTTCGGGGCGACGCACGTACGCATCGGCACCGCTATTTTCGGCGAACGCCCGCGCAAGGATGCCACGCCGGCGTAAACCGATTCAGAAAACGCTGTCGATGTCCGGCTTGGCGCGCATGCGCTCCCGGGCCATGGCTTGGTAGCGGTCGAGCCCGTACATCATCGCCTGGCTTATCCAGGGGCCCGGACGGGTCGCGGCCTCGATGCCGCCACCGAAATGCGAGAGCAGCGCGGCCCGGGCATGCTGTTCCGCATCGATCTCGGCCGGCTCGTCGCCGGCTTCGCCGTTCGCCGGCGTGGCGGCGGGAATTGCGGGCGCCGTGGCCGGGCGTGGCGGAACCGGCTTGGCGGCGGGGCGCTCCGGGACTGCCGCGCGCGCGACTTCGGCAGGCAAAGCGGGTCGCGGCGCGGGCGGAAGCGCCGCGGGAACAACCGCGCCGGCGAATTCGGAGTCGTTCGTCGGCGTGACGGCCGCCGCCAGCATGATTGGCGGCATTTCGCGGACCGGGCGGGCGGGCGCTGCCTCGTCGTAGAAAATCGCGTCGTTGGCCGGCGAAAAAGCGCTGGCCGCGGCCACGATGACATTGTTGGGGGTGTCTCCCGGGGGGGAATCGGCTTCGTCGTCGCCGAACAGCACGGCAATCGCGTGCTCGCCCATGTCCTTGCCGGTCTCTTCTTCGATAATGGCGTTGAAGAGCGATGCGACGAGCCCGATCGCGCCGCCGAACAAGGCGCCGCCGATAACCTTGGGAAGCTGGCCGATATCGTCCCCCGTGATGCTTCGATACAGATTCGAAATGATCGGGATGTGCTGCAACGGATTGATCACATCCAGCAGATCACCGAAACTGAAGCCGTTCTTGTCCCAAAGGCCCGATCCGGCCCTATCGCCATCGGCGGATTCCGCGCGAATCCGCTGGGGCGGGACGTAAACGCTGGTGGTTTCACCGAGCGACGTCGGCATGCGCAAATCTCCTGTCGCCCGCTTACACGCAAACGCCGTGCCACGCTGAAATCGTTTCCTATCAACAGGTTAACGACCGAAGCGGCGGAAATTCGGGGGGAATCAGGCCGGAATCAGGCCCGCTGGGCAATTTTTGCCGACTCGCCGCCGGTCCCACCGCGCCCGCCGGTCCCGCCGTCCCGCGGGTGCTGCCATCCCGCGGGTGCTGCCGTCCCGCCCGGGCGCCGGCGGCCCGAAGGGCCTGGATTCCGGGGCCCGGCCGCCGGTCCCGCCGAGGCACCGGCCCGCCGATCCAAAATCCTATCATTTCTAAATCGAAACGAATTTCCTTGGGATTCCACTCGATTCCGCGAATCCGCGCTAGCGAAAATCGATCCAAAG
>CBDVDY010000211.1:0-5389 GCA_965372875.1 uncultured Alphaproteobacteria bacterium
TGTGCCGGCCATGGCGGCTTCCTCTCGGATCGTTCGCGCGGCGCCCCTGTACGGGCGGGTTTGAAACCCGTCCCTACGGCGACTCTAATGTAGGGGCGGGTTTCAAACCCGCCCGTAGTCGTGACGGCCGCGACTACGCCTGCTTCGCCTTGGCCGCCTTGGCGGCCAGCCGCTGCTTGGTCTTGGCGACGTCGACGACGAACCGATTGTGGCGGCAGCGGGCGACGTCGTCCAGCGCGTCGCGCGCCGTGACCTCGAAGCCGACGGCGCGGCCCTTGACCTCCGTGACGGTGGCGCTGAACTCCACCCACATGCCTTCGAGCGTCGCCGCCATGTGATCGACCTCGACCCGCGTGCCGACCGAATCCTCGCCCTCGTCGAGATGGTCGAGCAGCAAATCGCGGCAGGTCGCCTCGATGTCCTGGACCAGCATCGGCGTGGAATAGACGCGGGCGTCCTCGCCCATGAAGCCGATGGTGCGGGCGCGGTCGATGGTGACGCGGCGCGAGGCGGCAAGGCCGGCGGCGAGACTGTCCTTCATCAATTTCCTCCTGGGCCGGATAACATGATACAAAATTTGCGTATTCGAGAGGATTATTGTATCATAAACCCGGCAAATGTCAACCAGCCGCGCAAACCGAAGCAAACCGCCTGGTCGCAAAATTCATGACAGAGATAAACCCCTCCCGCGCCCTGGACAAGCTGGCCGCCGATCTGACCGCGGCGATCGACCCGCGCGCCAAATCGCTGCTGGTAACGATCTGGGGCGACGCGATATTTCCCCGCGGCGCCTCGCCCTGGCTCGGCGCGCTGATCGCGCTGGCCCGGCCGTTCGGCGTCAGCGAGCGGCTGGTGCGCACCTCGGTGCAGCGGCTCACGCGCGAGGACTGGCTGGTCTCGACCCGGCTCGGCCGCCGGAGCCGCTACAGCCTGACCGAGAACGGGCGGCGGCGTTTCGAGGACGCGAGCAGGCGCATCCATGCCGACGCGCCGAAGAAGTGGGACGGGCGCTGGGTGACGGTGTTCACGGGTCTCGGCGAACTCGGGCGCGGCGCGCGGGAGGCGCTCCGGCGCGAGCTGCTGTGGCTCGGCTTCGGCGCGCTGGCGCCCAACGTGTTCGCCCATCCCAGCGCCGATCTCGCCGCCCTGGACCACGTGCTCGCCGGCCTGGGTGCGGCCGATCACACATTGGTCATGACCGGCGTGGCCGCCCCGTGGCTTGGCCAGCGGCGTGCCCATGCGCTGCTGCGCGAGTGCTGGGACCTGGCCGGGCTCTCGGCCGCCTACCGGGCATTCGTCGAGCGGTTCGAGCCGGTCCGCGCGGCGCTGCGAGCGGCCGATGGAGAAGGGGGTGGCGTGGAAGCGGGCGGTGGCGGCGGCGAGAGCCGCTTCGTCCTGCGCATCCTGATGGTGCACGAGTACCGCCGCATCCTGCTGCGCGATCCCGACTTGCCGGGCGCGTTGCTGCCCGCCGATTGGGCCGGCGCCGAGGCGCGGCGGCTGCGCGCCGAGATACACCGCCTCGGCGGAAGCTGGCTGGAGCGCCATGTCGACGCCGTGCTCGACGCCGTTCCCGACGCCCCGGCCGGAACGCCCGGCCGCGCGGGCGTTTGAGACCGCCGGAAAAGCAATATGTCTTTCGCGACCCGCCCGCGCCCGTGTATGTTGTGATCGTGGGCGAGTGTCGGCGCGGCGCCGGGGCGGCCGACGGCGCGTGGTCGATAAGGTATTATCCGGAAGGCAAAGTATGCGGCGCAAGCTTCCATTCGCTTTGGCCTTGGCGATCGCGCTGGCCGCGCCGGTCGCGGGCTCGGTTGGCGGCTCCGCGGCGGCGCAGGACAAGACCCCGATCGTCGTCGGCGCGGCGGTGGCGCTGAGCGGCTGGATGCGGCATTTCGACGACAGCCCCTACAAGGGCGCGCAATTGGCGGTCGAGGATATCAACGCCAAGGGCGGCGTCCTGGGCCGCAAGCTGCGGCTGGTGACGGTGGACACCAAGACCGATCCGGCCGAAAGCGCGCGCGCCGGAATCGAGGTGCTCAGGCAGGGCGCCAAGCTCGTCATCACCTCGTGCGATTACGAACTGGGCAAGCCGGCCGCCGCCGCCGCCAACAAGCGGGGCGTCGTGGCCTTCGCGACCTGTGTCGCCGATCCCAGGTTCGGGTCGCCTCATTTGGGACGGCACGTTTTCTCGATGGCGACGGCGACGCCGGGCCTCGCCGCGGTCGCGGCCGAGTGGGCGTACGAACGCGCGGGGTGGCGTTCGGTCTATTTGCTCACCGACACCGTGGTCGCCGAGACACGGTCGATATGCGATCACTTCAAGGCGCGCTGGACCGAGCTCGCCGGAAAAGCCGCGTTTCTCGGCGACGACGCGTTTCGCGGTACGGACAGCACCTTCCCGACCGAGGTCAATCGTATTCGCGCGCTCGCCGTGCAGCCGGATTTTATCTTCGTCTGTACCGGCGGTCCGGGCGCCGGCATCGTCAAGCAGATTCGCGACGCCGGCATCGATACGCGGATCATGGCCACGGATTCGATGGACGGCGACGGCTGGATGGCGTCGGTGCCGAACCTGAGCGGCTTCTATTTCGGCGCGTACGGTTCGTTGTTCGGCGACGATCCGAACCTGCGGGTTCGCGATTTCATGAAGCGCTTTATCCGTAAATTCGGCGACAAGCCGGCGTCCTCGCAGGCGTTGACGGGATACAGCGTGATCGAGGCCTTCGCCCGCGCGGCCGAACGCGCCGGCACCACCGACGGCAAGGCGGTGGTCGCCATGCTGGAAAAATTCAAGGGCGAATCGCTGCTCGTCGGGCCGACGACCTTTACCGCGGATCAGCATATCAACATGCGCCGCGGCCAGCTCATCATGGAGGTGCGCAACGGTTCGCACCACGCGATCGAATGGTACGCGCCCAGGAAAGTGCCGGCGCCCAAACTGTAATCGCGCCGCCGCGAACGGACCTTAGAAAGTGCCGTTGATGAGTATCCGGCGCAGGCCGTAATCGCCGCCGCCGTTGCGCAGCACGAAGCCGTCGAACGGTTCCGCGAAGCCGCGGTCGGTCACGGCGATGACCTGCTTGCCGTCGACCGACACGGTCATGAAACCGTCTTCGCCGCGCTTCCAGTCGACGACGTGGTTTTTGCCGTCCTCGAGCGCCAACGTCTCGCCATAGGCGTCGATGATTCCGCTACCCCACTGCGAGGCGCGAACGAGTTGCAGGCCGGGCCTGGCGCCCGGCAGATAGACCAGCCGATACCCGGCAACGCGGGCGGCGCCCCGATAGGGGCCGAACTCGACCCGCCCCTCGCCGACCCGCGAGGATATCTCCAGGCGGATCGAAAAGGCGTTGGTGAGCTTGCGCGGCGCGAAGATCTCGGCCTTGTCGGCCGGGGCCGCCTGGGCCGGCTGGGCCGGCTGGGGCTGTTGCCGCGGCTGTTGTTGCTGCAGGAACCCCCTGAGCAGCATCGCCGGCAGGTCCTTGGGCTCTATTTGTTTTGGCTCGGACTTGGGCGGCGGCACGGCTTGCGGGCGCGCCTGGATCACCGTGCGCAGCCCGTGGCCCCATTCGACCGCGAACCGGCCCGACGTCACCGTCCAGGCCGGATTGGCGGTGAAGTTGCCGTCGCCGAAATCGTCATACAGGACCTCGACCCGCCAGGGCCGGTCGTAGCGCCGGGCGAGCGTGCGCAGATCTTCCAGGAACACCGGACTCGCCGCGCGTTTCCGGTCGGCCTCGTCGACCAGCTTTCGCATCTGGTCGACGATTTCCTGGGTCTCGGCGCTGCCGCTCGAGGACCAGCCCGGCGGGCGCGGCGTCTCGGCCCGCGCGGCGGCCGCCGCGAATATTGCCAGTATGAGAAGCGCGATCCACCGCATGGTTTCGATCCCTTTAAATCCCGGCGCCGCGAAAGACCGCGATCCTTGGTCCCGCCCGCGCGGCCTTGCGGCGCACATCGCTAGCCAATACCCTAGCCGCAAATGCCGGCACGGCAAGCGAAAACCGGGAGGGAAGCGCAACATGGCCGAATACGATCTGGTGATCCGCAACGGCACGGTGGCCACCGCGGCCGATACGGTGCGTTGCGACGTCGGCATCAGGGACGGCAGGATCGTCATGCTGGGAGAGGGGCTCGGCCCGGCCGACGAGGTCATCGACGCCAAGGACCGGCTGGTGCTGCCGGGCGGCATCGACAGCCACTGCCACATCGCGCAGCACTCCTCGATGGGAGTGATCACCGCCGACGATTTCGAATCGGGCAGCATCTCGGCGGCCTGCGGCGGCAACACCACGATCATCCCCTTCGCCGCGCAGCACCGGGGCCAGTCGCTCAGGCAGATCGTCCAGGACGCGCACGCCCGGGCCGAGGGCAAGGCGATCATCGACTACGCGTTCCATCTGATCATTTCCGACCCGACCGAGCAGGTGCTGGGCCAGGAGCTGCCGGCGCTGATCCGCGACGGCTACACCAGCTTCAAGATCTACATGACCTACGACGCGCTGCAGCTCGACGACCGCGAGATCCTCGACGTGCTGGTCACCGCCCGGCGCGAGCGCGCCCTGGTCATGGTCCATGCCGAGAACCACGCCATCATCTCGTGGCTCGCCGACCGTTTGATCGAGGCCGGCCACGGCGCGCCGAAGTTCCATGCCGTCGCCCACGCCGCGCCGGCCGAGCGCGAGGCCACGCACCGCGCCATCACGCTGGCCGAGATCGTCGACGTGCCGATTTTGATCGTGCACGTCTCGGGGCGCGAGGCGATCGAGCAGATCCGCCAGGCGCAACAGCGCGGCCTCAAGATCTATGGCGAGACCTGCCCGCAATATCTGTTCCTCACCGCCGACGACATGGACCGCGACGGTTTCGAGGGGGCGAAGTACATGTGCAGCCCGCCGCCCCGGGACAAGGCGAACCAGGAAGATGTCTGGCGCGGGCTCGAGACCGGATTGTTCGAGCTCTACTCCTCGGACCACGCGCCCTATCGCTGGGACGATCCCGCGGGCAAGAAGAAGCACGGCGAAAATCCGCCCTTCAAGAAGGTGGCCAACGGCGTGCCGGGCCTGGAAATCCGGCTGCCGATGCTGTTCTCCGAGGGCGTGCGCACGGGCCGGCTGACGCTCAATCAGTTCGTCGCGTTCTCGGCCACCAACCACGCCAAGATGTACGGGCTCTATCCGCGCAAGGGCAGCATCGCCGTCGGCGCCGACGCCGACATCGCCATCTGGGACCCGGAGCATGAGGTCACCATCAGCCAGGAGATCATGCACGACAACATGGACTACACGCCCTACGAGGGGCGCAAGGTGCACGGCTGGCCGGTCATCACCATCTCGCGCGGCGAGGTGGTGTGGCGCGACGGCGAGGTGCTGGGCAAGCCCGGGCG
>CBDVDY010000212.1:0-5371 GCA_965372875.1 uncultured Alphaproteobacteria bacterium
CTGGCCGGCTCGCTCGGAAACATGTTCGGTTTCATCGCCAGCCAGGTCACCGCCAAGGTCGCTGCATCCACGCCATAGGGCCTCTGACCGCGCCCCACCCGCCGCTCCCGCCCTAAACCCCGCAAACGTTCGCCAAGGCGGTCGAACCCTGAATTGACCCAGCCGGCGTTTATCCCCCGGCGCCCTGTTTCGCCAGCTTTTGGAAATAGGCGGGCGCCAGCGCGGTGCCGGTTTCGGCGTCGACTTCGCTCAGCACGTAATGGCACAGATCGTAGGACTTGACGATATCGTGCAGCATGATCGCGAGCTTGATGAGCTTGTCCGCCGGGACCTCGCCCAGCCGCATGAAATCCCTGACATAGACGGCGTCGGACCAGAGAAACTGGCGCAGGCCCATGTTCGGGTCGTCATTGACCTTCATCGGCTTGAAGCAGCGCGAGCCGAACCCGAGGAAGGTGTGGAACTGAAATCCGGCCCGGCGCAGGAAGGAATCGACCTCCGCGAACAGCGGCTGGTCCTCGTACAACGCGACGAATTCGACCTCGGTCTGGATCAATGTCGCGGCGGCAAGGGCGTTGGCGGCGCCGGTGAACACCTTCAATTCCGCGCCCTGCACGTCGATCTTGAAAAAATCCACGTCGTCGGTGCCCGGCACGTCGTCGAGACGGCGGGTCGCCACCCGCTGCTCGCTCTCGACCCGCATGAGCTCGCCGAGGTTCTGGAACTTGTCGATCAGCGGCGTGTTGGGCCGGAACAGGGAGCTGGTCAGCGGCCAGTTGGTATCGAAAAACGTTTCCTCGGCGCCCGAGCCGACAAAGAACGGGTGGAACGCGTGCGGCGCGCCGTGCTCCCGGTTCAGCTTCTCGCAGGCCTCCCGGTTCGGCTCGAACCCCACGATTCTCGCCTTTTTCGCCCGCATCAGCTCGGCGTAGGGCTCGCTGCCGGGGCCGAGCGAGGCGGCGCCGATATCGACGACGTTGATGAGCGGGGCGTCCGGAATCAAATCCGTGAGGCTGAAGTCGGTCGGCATTCGGCTTTCGCTAACGGGCTCGGGCGCGGCTTGGGCACGGGCCGGCCAGGAGGGAAGCGGGGCGGACGGCTGCCGGATCCCCGGAAAATCTGGCGTCCCCTAGGGGAGTCGAACCCCTGTTTCCGGCGTGAGAGGCCGGCGTCCTGGGCCACTAGACGAAGGGGACGCGTGCTCTGGTCTTAACAGATGCGCCGTGCCGCGATCAAGTTCGACGGGCGGGCTGGTTTTTCGCCCCGATCGCGGGCGCGTCCGGCGTTTACGATTGGTTTACCATTTCCATGTCTTCTGGACCCGCACGTTTGGGCGCGCCGTCGGCGCGTTTCCGGCAAGCGGCCGGTCGACGATCCAATTTTCGTGCGCTTGACTGACACCAATCGACAGGGCAGGTCATTTATGTTTTCAAAGCAAGGCAAATCCGACTTCCGCGGCGACGAGACGACCCCCGCGCCGCGGCCCAAGAATCCCAAGAATTCAATGCCGTCACTGGTCAGCGCCGATCTCAGCATTATAGGCGACATCACCGGCGACGCGGATATCCAGATCGAGGGCAGCATCGAAGGCAATATCAAGAGCCGCGCGTTGACCATCGGCAACACCGGCGAGGTCAAGGGCAAGGTGGTCGCCGACGAGGTGATGATCAGCGGCTCCTTCGACGGCCAGATGAGCGCCCGCTCGGTGACCCTGGCCGCCTCGGCCCGGGTCAAGGGCGACATCACGGTGCGCGAGGCCCTGTCGATCGAGACGGGCGCCAAGTTCGAGGGCCAGTGCAAGCGCGTCACCTCGCCGCAAAAGCTGCACGGCGATAAGTTCGGCGGCGACAAGAAGCCGGGTGCCGGCGACACGCCGCAAAAGGCCACCGCGATCCGCTAGCTTTCCGGGAGCCGCGTCTCCACCCCGCCTCCCCGCGAAACCCCTTGCAGGATTTCAGCCCCCGCAAGGGGTGAGGGGTGCGGCCGCGCCGGACCTAGGCGCGCTTGCGTCCGGCCGGGCTGTCCCCGGCCAGCCGCGCGGCGGCGGCGGTGAAGGCGCGGACGTCCTCTTCCCGTGTGTCGTAGGCGGTGACCAGCCGCACGGTCGGCGTCGCCTCGTCGCCCCAGCGATAGAACATGAACCCCTCGGCCAAAAGGCCGTCGATCATCGCCGCCGGCAGGGTGGCGAAGATTTCGTTGGCCTCGACCGGGTGCAGGATCGTCGCCCCGGCGAGTCCGTCCAGCCCGGCCGCCAGCCCGGCCGCCATGTCGTTGGCGTGGCGCGCGAAGTCGAGCCAGCGGCCGCCTTCCAGATAGGCTTCGAGCTGCAACGAGAGCACCCGCATCTTCGAGAACAAATGGCCGCCGCGCTTGCGCCGGTAGCCCATGGTCTCGGCCAACTCTGGCCTGAACAGCACGATCGCCTCGGCCGCCAGCGCGCCGTTCTTGGTGGCGCCGAACGAGAGCGCGTCGACCCCTACCCGCCAGGTGATGTCGGCCGGCGCGCAGCCGAGCCCGGCGACCGCGTTGGCGAAGCGCGCGCCGTCCATGTGCAGGCCGAGCCCGTGCGCCCGTGCGATCTCGCCGATGGCGGCGATCTCGTCCACCGTGTAAACCGTCCCGGCCTCGCTCGCCTGGGTAATGCTGATCGCGGCCGGCTGCACGTGATGCACCACGCCGGCGCCGGCCCCTTCCAGCCGCGCGGCCAGGTCGGCCGCCGTGATCTTGCCGTGCGCGCCCGCCATCGCCACCAGCTTGGCGCCGCCGGTATAAAGCTCGGGCGCGCCGCATTCGTCGGAATTGATGTGGCTGTCCTGGTGGCAATAGATGGCGCCGTAGGGCGGCGTCATCACCGCCAGCGAGAGCACGTTGGCGGCGGTGCCGGTGGCCACCGGAAAGACCCTCACCTCGGTCTCGAACAATTCGGCGAACAGCGGCTCCAGACGTTCGCTCGCGGCGTCCGCGCCGTAGGGCATCTCCGCCCCCGTATTGCCGCGCGCCAGCGCCTCGAGGATCTCGGGCGCGGCCGGGGTGACGTTGTCGGAGCTGAAATTCATGGGCGCCACTATAGCAGCGCCCAAGGGGGCGGCAAACGCATGCGGCGGCAAAGCGCGCGCGCGTCGGTTCATACGCCCTTATTCCGGGCCAGTGCCCGGCCTGGTGGGGGCGGCGTCCGGGGGTCGCTCATTTCCGGAATCCGGCGCGCTCATGGTGGCCGGGATTATTTGATCGAACGATATCACGGACATCCACAGGTATAATTGGAAATATTCCGACGATGTTAACCATGAATATTAACTATATATTTGTTAGTATTGCCAATTCACTGTGAATGTGTTCTTAGTGTCTAGATATTTATTTGCGTTGTATTTGGGGCTTCCAGGCAATGACAATAGGGCTGGTGATAGGGTTATTGATCGCTGGTTTTCTTTTCGGTTATGGCTTGCGGGCGGCTATTTCTTGGCGGAAGCGACGGGCCAGGCGCGTTTATCGGCTGTTTTAGCGTTTTTCCGCCGCGCCGGCGCGGCCGAATCCGCACACCTTTTCCCGAAATCAGGCAGCGGCGATCGACGGATCGAAGCTGAACGTGGCGCCGCGGCCCGGAATGCCGGTGGCCTCGGACCGGGGTCGCCACGGGGCGCCACGCCCAATCGCCTCACTCCTCCAAAAACTCACGCACCAGCCGCAAAAACGCGTCCAGGCGGTCGTGGTGGGACCAGTGGCCGGCGCCGTCGATGGTGGCGAGGCGGGCGTTCTGGAAGTGCGCGCTCCGGCCGTCCTCGGCCGGGTCGCTGGCCCAGCTTTCGGAGCCGCGCACGAGCAGCGTCGGGCAGGCGACGCGGGCCCAGAGCCGTTGCGTCTCGTCGGCCGAGATGCCGTGCGGCGGGAAGGCGCGGACGTAGTTGTCGAACTTCCAGCTGTAGGTGCCGTCCTCGTTGCGGTTGACGCCGTGCACGGTGAGGTGCCGGGCCCGGTCGGGCGAGAGGTGCGGGTTTTCCTCCTGCATGCGGCTGTATGCGTCCTCGATGCTCGGGTAGCGCCGCGGCGTGCGCCCGGCCAGCCCGCGCAAATCCTCGATCCACTCGGCGAAGCGCTGGTGCCCGGGCTTGGCGGCGCGCTCCGCCATGATCTTCGGCGACCAGCCGAGCCCCTCGATGGCGACGAGTTTTTTCACCTTCTCCGGATAAAGCCCGGCATAGACCAGGCCGATCATGCCGCCCAGCGAATGGGCGATGATGGTCGCCGGCACCAGGTCGGTCTGATGCAGGAGCTGGGCGATGTCGTAGACGTAATCCGAGAGCCCGTAGCCGCCGCCCAGGGTCCATTGCGAATCGCCGTGGCCGCGCAGGTCCGGGGCGATCACGTGGTACTCGCCGCGCAGCGCCCTTGCGACCCAGTCCCAGTTGCGGCAGTGGTCGCGCCCGCCATGGACGAGCAGCAGCGGCGGCGCGCCCTCGTTGCCCCAGTCGACGTAGTGCAGGCGCAGGCCGTGCGAGAAGTAGGAATGGGATGTCGGGCCGGCCAGATCGCTCTGCGCCATGGTTTCACTGGGCATCGATGGTACGCTCCGTGTCGTGCGTTCGCTGGGCATCGGCACTCCTTTGGCCCGGCACTCCGGCCTTAGAAGTTCTCGACCCAGGGCCTGAGCTCGAATTCCCAGGTCCAGGCGCTGCGCTGCTGGCGGTGGGCGTGCAGATAGGTCTTGGCGATCTCGTCCGGGTGCAGCAGCCCGTCCGGGCCGCGGCCGGCGGCGCGCTTGTCGCTGGAATCGCCGATGCCGCCGTCGATCACGAAATGGGCGACGTGGATGTTTTGCGGCGCCAGCTCGCGGGCCATGGCCTGGGCCAGGCCGCGCAGGCCGAACTTGCCCATGGCGAAGCTCGACGAGTTGGCGTAGCCCTTGACGCTGGCCGAGGCGCCGGTGAACAGGATCGAGCCGCGCCCGGCCGGGAGCATCGCCCTGGCCGCCTGCTGGCCGACCAGAAACCCGCCGAAGCAGGAGACGGCGATGGCGCTTTCGACCGCGCCGGAATCGAGCTCGGTGACCGGCCCGCGCACCCGGCCGCTGGCGTTGTAGACGACCACGTTCGGGACGCCGAGATCCTTGCCCACATCCTGGAACAGCGCGCCGACCGCGTCGGCGCTGGTGGCGTCGCAGGCGTAGGCGCGCGCCCCCGTCTCGGCCAGCAGCGCGTCGAGCTTGGCCGTCTCGCGCGCCGCCAGCGCCAGCGCCATGCCCTCGGCCGCGAACAGCCGGGCCAGCGAGGCCGAGAGCCCCGGCCCGGTGCCGACGATCAGCGCGATTTCCTTGTCTGCCATGTCGTTGTCCTCGAAGTGTTGCAATTTGCCGACAGCTTATACCAAGGATCAG
>CBDVDY010000213.1:0-5357 GCA_965372875.1 uncultured Alphaproteobacteria bacterium
TGCGGGCCGACGCCCAGGCCGCGACCGAACGCCTGCTTGCCGCCAACGCCGAAATAAAATCCCGGATGGATGAAGTGGAGGAATTCGTGACGCTCCACTGCCTCGGCATGATGGGCGAGCCGTACCACGTGCACAGCCGGATCGACAGCGGCCAAGCGTAAAATCGTGGCCGCCGCCTCCATCGGCGGCGCGGAAATAACGTTAAACAAAACAATAGTTTATACGCAGCCGCGCGCATGGCGGCGAGCCCTGGCGCGGCTGGCGGCGGAAAACCCGTTGAAGGCGCCCCATGGCTCAACTAGCATGGCTACCCTAATGATCGGGATAGTGGGAAATTGTCATCAGGGAGGAAATCATGAAGCTTTCGAACTTAGTGGTAGGAGCGTTGTGCGGGATATCGATCGCCGGATTGTCGCTCGCGGCGGCGGCGGCGGAGAAGCCGCTCAAGGTGGCGCTGGACGGGACGTTCGCGCCGCATGCGATGCCGAAGATGGGCGGCGGCATCGAGGGATTCAACGTCGACCTCGCCAACGAGATCGGCAAGCGCCTCGGCCGCAAGATGGACATCACCGCGGCCCAATGGTCGGGTCTTCTGCCGGCCCTGGCGGCGGGCAAATACGACTTCATCGTGGCGCCGACGACGATCACCGACGAGCGCACGAAATCGCTGCTGTTCACCGAGGGATACCTGAACACCGACTTCCAGTTCGTGGTCAAGAAGGGAGCGCCCAATATCACCAGCCTCGAGGGCTTCAAGGGCAAGGTGATCTCGGTCAACAAGGGCGCCGTCTACGACCGCTGGGCGCGCGGCCTGGAATCCAAGATCGGCTGGAAGGTCGAGTCCTACGGCACCAACACCGACGCGGTTCAGGCGGTCCTCGCCGGGCGCGCCTTCGCCAACGTCGCCGGCAGCACGGTCACCGCGTGGGCGGCCAAGAAGAATCCGAGGCTCCAGCTTTCGTTTCTCCATTCCACCGGCAAGCAGTTCGGCATGCCTTTCCGCAAGGGCGACGAGGCCATGCGCAACAAGGTGGAAAACGTCATCGAGTGCATGAAGCTGGACGGTACTTTCGTCAAGCTGAGCGAAAAGTGGTTCGGCATCACGCCGCCAGCCGGCGCGGCCCTGACCACCGTACAGTACGGCTACGGCATTCCGGGCAAGGAGGGCTACCAAGCCACCCCGCACGTCCCCAACTGCGGGTAAATCCTTCCCGTGCCTTTGCGACGTGACGGGCGGCGGCCTTCGGGGCCGCCGCCCGCTCCGCGATTTGGTGGAAAGCGCGTCCGTGAGTAACGCCGAACCCGTCCTCGAAGTCCGCGACCTGCACAAATCCTTCGGCCATCTGGAGGTGCTGAAAGGCATCGATCTGGAAGTCGCGGAGAAGGAGTTGGTGTTCATCATCGGCCCGTCGGGCTCCGGCAAAAGCACGCTGCTGCGCTGCTGCAACCGGTTGGAGGAGCCCACCAGCGGGTCGATCCACATCGACGGCGTCGATCTGATGTCGCCGGAGGTCGACATAAACGCCGTGCGCCAGCGAATCGGCATGGTGTTTCAGTCCTTCAATCTTTATCCGCACATGACCGCGATGGGCAACGTCACGCTGGCGCTGCGCAAGGTCCTGAAAAAGCCGCGAGCCGAAGCCGAGGCGCAAGCCGAGGAAGCGCTCAACCGCGTCGGCCTGGCCGACAAGCTCGTCACCTACCCGAACGAGCTGTCGGGCGGTCAGCAGCAGCGCGTGGCGATCGCCCGGGCGCTGGCGCTGGAGCCCAAGATCATGCTGTTCGACGAGCCGACCAGTTCGCTCGATCCGGAGCTTGTCGGCGGCGTGCTGAAGGTGATGCGGGAGATGCGCGAGGCCGGCATGACCATGATGGTGGTCAGCCACGAAATGCAGTTCGCGCGGGCCGCGGCCGACCGCGTGGTTTTCATGGATCACGGCCGTATCGTGGAACAGGCGGCGCCCGAGAAGATTTTCAATGACCCGGAGAACGACCGCGTCCGGGAATTTTTCTCGCAACTACGGCAGCATTAGGGTCGGGGACGAACGCCATGTCGGCGTCGGAGCGTTTTTTCTTCACGTTCTTCAATTTGGAGATCGACAGGACCTATCTCCCGTCCATCGCCGAAGGCTTTCTGCTGACCGTGGTGATCGCGATCTGCATCGTCATCAGCGGCATCGCCCTCGGCCTGGTTCTCGCGGTGATCCGCTCGTCGGGCATCAGGATCGTGAATTTCCTGATTGTCGTGTTCGTCGATATCTTTCGCGCCATCCCGCCGCTCGTGTTCATCCTGATATTTTATTTCGGCCTGCCGAGCATCGGCATCAACATGTCCAGCTTCACGGTGACGTGGCTCTGCCTTTCCCTCGTGCTCGGCGCCTTCGCCGAGGAGATATTCCGGGCCGGGATTCTGGCGGTCTCGCGCGGGCAATGGGAAGCGGCGCGCTCGACCGGGCTAAGCCAGCTGCGAACGCTGGTCTACGTGGTCATGCCGCAGGCCATCCGCCTGACCATTCCGCCCCTGACCAACCGCACCATCGCCATCACCAAGATGACCGCCCTGGGCTCGGTCATCGGGTTCGGCGAGATCCTCAGTCAATCGACCACGGCCGTGTCGTTCTCGGGCAATCCCTCGCCCCTGGTGCTGGGCGCGTTCGCCTATCTGATCCTGTTTCTGCCGGTGGTCATCGCCGGGCGCTGGATCGAGACGCGCTTTGCCTGGAAGCGGCAGTAATGGAATCGCTGATCTTCAACTTCTTCAATCTGGATATCATGGTCCAGGCGTTTCCGACCGTGCTGCGCGGGTTCGGGATGACATTGGTGCTGTGCCTGACGGTAATCCCGGTCGGCCTCGTCGCCGGGCTCGCGGTGGCGCTGTTGAGCGGCGCGCGAAATCCACTGGTGAGATGGGTCATGGTGGCCTACGTCGATTTCTTCCGCGCCTTTCCGCCGCTGGTACTGCTGATCTTCGTCGACATGGGGCTGCCGTTCGCCGGCATCGATTTGCCCGCTTTTCTCTCGGTGGTGATCGCCTTCATGCTCAATACCTCCAGCTACTACGGCGAAATCTTCCGGGCCGGGATCGAGAGCATCGGACGGGGCCAGATGGAGGCGGCCCGGTCGACCGGGCTCACTCCCTTGCAGACCATGACGTACGTGATCGTGCCCCAGGCCGTGCGCAACGTGATGCCGGATTTGATCGGCAACACGCTCGAGGTCGCCAAGCTGACCTCGCTGGCCAGCGTCGTGGCGCTGCCGGAGCTGCTTTACGCCGCCGACATGGCCCGCTCGATCACCTACAACCCCTCGCCGATCGTGCTGGCGGGCGTGTTCTATCTCTTGCTGCTCTGGCCCCTGGTCCGGCTGCTCAGCCGGCTGGAACACAAGATGCTGGCGGGCAAATAGGCAGCTATCGTCCCGGCGGCACCGCTCCCGCCCGCTCGGTAATCAGGCCGTAATGCTCGATCCTGCGATGGCGGGCGAAATCGAAGATCGTCTCCTTGCCGAAGTTGCAGGCGTCGAGATCGCATTCTCCGACGATCAGCTCGTCGCCCTCGGTCTCGGCCTCGACCACGATTTCCCCGTTCGGCGCTACGATGACGCTGCCGCCGATCAACGGGTGGCCGTCCTCGTCGCCCGCCTTGGCGATACCCACCACCCAGGTGCTGTTCTGGTAGGCGCCGGCCTGCATCGACAGCCGGTTATGGAACAGGCGAAGGTCCGAGGATTCCGAGGCCCGTTGCGAGTTCACCGACGGCGTGTTGTAGCCCAGCATCACCATCTCCACGCCCTGCAACCCCATCACCCGATAGGTTTCCGGCCAGCGCCGGTCGTTGCAGATGCACATGCCCATGATTCCGCCCAGCGCGCGCCAGACCGGAAATCCCAGATTGCCGACCTCGAAATAGCGTTTCTCGAGGTGCTGGAACGCGCGCTCGGGATCGTATTCGGAATGGCCCGGCAGGTGCACCTTGCGGTATTTGCCGACGATCCCGCCATCGCGGTCCACCAGGATGCAGGTGTTGTAGCGATGGACGGCGCCGTCTTCCTCGACCAGCTCGGCATAACCGAAACTCATGGCCATGCCATATTCCTTCGCCGTCTCGAACAGCGGCCGGGTCTGCGGGCCCGGCATCTCGGGCTCGAAGAAAGCGTCGATCTCGGCCTGGTCTTCCATCATCCAGCGCGGAAAGAAGGTGGTCAGCGCGAGCTCGGGATAGACGATCAGATCGCAGCCTTTGTCGTGCGCCTGGCGCATCAGCTCGAGCATGCGCGCGACCACTTCCTGACGGCCGTCGGCCCGCTGGATCGGGCCCATCTGGGCGCCGCCAAGCTTGACAATTCTAGGCATTATCAAATCCCTCCCGCGGGGGCCATTGTACGGATCATGCTTGTGATCCGGAGCCTATGACCCCGGTTTGCCCTTGATCTCCAGCAAGGTGCCGAAGACGTAGCCGACGTTATTGTCGTCGAACTCCACCCTGTACCAGTTGGCCTTGGCGACTTTGCCGGTGGCCCGAATTCTCGTGCCCTTTTTCAGAAAACCGATCCGCTTCGTCTCGACCAGCGGCCCGGCGCGGACGTTGGCGCTCCGGCGCACCAGATACGACTCGTCGATTACGTCGATCGTCGCCAATCGTTGCGCAAGCCGCTCCGACCGCCACAACGCTTCGGCCTGCTCCTTCAACGGCGCGGCTTCCTCGGCAAGGCGCCGCGCTTCCGCTTCACCGGCCGTCACCGACGCCGCCGCCTCGACGATGCGCGGGCGCGCGGCCGCGATTTCGCGTTGCGCCACCCGTTGGGCCGTATCCAGCGCCCTCTCCTTGGCCTCGAGCCGGGCAAGTTTTTCGAGGGCGCGCTCCGCGTCTTCCTCGGCCGTTCGCCAGGCCTCGGCATCGTCACGCAGGACCGCGCTTCTGGCCCTATTCCGCGCCTCCTCGACCAGCCACCGCGCGGCTTCCAATTCGGCCGGAAGCATCGCCGCCGCCGCCGCGGCTTGACGATATTTGGTTTCTCCGGCACGCAGCGCCTCCTCCGCCCGCGCGACAGTTGCACGCGCGCCTTCTTCTCGGGCGCGGGCTTCCTGTTCCGCCCGTTGCAACGCGTCGACCCTGTCCTGGATGATTGCGCGCTCCTTGCCGCGGGCGCGTGCCGTCTCCGCCGCCTCGCGCCGCGCCGCCGCTTCGGCCGCCTTTCTGGCGCTCTTCTCGGCCCGGAGACGGGCTACCTGCTCGGCCTTTCGCTCGGCCTCGGCCTCGGCCTTTCGCTTCGCTTCCGCCGCCGCTTGGGCCGCCTTTCCGGCGTCCTCCTCGGCTTGCAGACGGGCTACCTGCTCGGCCCTCCGCTTCGCTTCCGCC
>CBDVDY010000214.1:0-5350 GCA_965372875.1 uncultured Alphaproteobacteria bacterium
TGGAGATTGATCGGTCCGCGCGGATTTATGGCAATGATCGTGTCCCAAAGCCCGGGTTCGCTATCGAGGAACGGCATAAATCGGTCCCAGCCCGCGTTGTTGACCAGGATATCGAGAGCGGGCCGGCCGCCGCTTCGAATCCCGCCAGCGCCGCCGTGACGGCGCCGTAGTCGGTGATATCGGCCGCCGCGACGTGGGCCGTGCCGCCGGCCGCCGCGACGTGGGCCGTGCCGCCGGCCTCGCCGAGCGCCCGGGCGGTCGCTTCGGCGGCCTCGCGGTCGCGGTCGAGGATGCCGACGACGCATCGCTCCTCGGCCAGGCGGCGGCTGAGGGCGCCGCCGATGCCGCCACCGGCGCCGGTGACCAGCGCCACCTTGCCCCGTAGTCCCCGCATGCGTCTTGCTCCTCTCGATTCGCCGGCCCGGACCGGCCGGCGGCCGGGCCGATAGTTGGCTGGAAAGTTGGCCTGCAAGTTGTCTGGTTTGTTGGCTTTCTGGTATTTTAATCCGCCGCGGTTCGGGGGCCTCAGACCGGCGAGGACGGGTCGAAGTTAGGAGCCCGCTTTTGGCGCAGGCTGGCCACCCCCTCGGCCGCCTCGGGTCCGTGCCAACCCATGAATTCGAGGGCCAGCGAGGCGTCGAAGATGGGGCCGGCGGCGCGCAGCCAGTTGTTGAGCGCGTATTTGGTGAAGCGGATGGCCGCGGGCGCGCCGGCGGCGATTTTCGTGGCCACCTCGACCGCCTTCTCCTGCAGCTCGTCCTCCTCGACGCAAAGCGAGACCAGCCCGATCCGCTCGGCCTCCTCGCCGCTGAGGGGCTCGCAGGTCAGCAAGTAGTATTTCGCCTTGGCCATGCCGCACAGCAGCGGCCAGATGATCGCCGAGTGGTCGCCGGCGGCCACGCCAAGCCGGGTGTGACCGTCGATGAGGCGCGCCGTCCTGGCGGCAATCACCACGTCGCATAACAGGCCCGCCGCCAGACCCGCCCCCACCGCCGGCCCGTGAATGGCGGCGACCACCGGTTTCGAGCAATTGAGCAGGTTGTAGACGATGTCGCGCGCCTCCTTCCATACGGTCAGCATGGCGTCCCAGTCGTCGATTATCTTGTCGATCATCTCCAGGTCGCCGCCGGCGGAGAACGCCTTCCCGGCGCCGCACAGGATGGCCGCCGATACCTCGGGGTCCGCGTCCACGTCGCGCCAGATATCGGCCAATTCCGCATGCATGGCGGCGTCCGCGGCGTTCAGCCGGTCCGGCCGGTTCATGGTAATCCTCAGCACCCTCTCGGCGGGCCAATCGAACGCGAGCCGTGTGTAAGCCGCATATCTGTCGCTCATGCCACCCCCTTCTGAAATCCCCTTCGACGGTCCGTTTGGTACGAATTGGACGAGCCCGCGGCCGCCGGATCCGCGCCCGCCCGCAGACCGTGATATACCAATTTCGACGCTTGTTCGCCCGCAATATCGCCGGTTCGCCGATTCGAATACTTCAAGGCGACTGGTCAGCGGTATCGATGCCATTAACAAACTAAATAAAAATATTCAAATCAGATAGTTATACTATGTTTCTAATATGGTACTCTGATTATATCGTGTAACAATGTCCGTTAATTCAGATATCGTCCGCCGTTCCCACAAGATCGGAAAAAAGCGGGTCCCACATCGCCCCCTGCCACGCATCGGGGCCACCTAACCGGCGAGTCCTGGCTGGCGGTCCCGCTTAAGGGCCCGCGAGCGCTCCTCTAAAATTCACCAGAAATGTTGAGAGGTTAATTTAATCCATTGTTAATCAATAATAAATTTCATTCGATGGTCGAGGAATAGGGGCCGTCGCATCCTACGCGGGGGGCCCAATCGGGCCCGAGAATTCGGCCCTGGCTGGGCCGCGATTCGCCTAAATCGGAGGTTATCCGGCAACTTCTTTAAATTGTAAACGAAACATGACTGGAAAGTTGTTCCAGGTAACTTTTTATAAGCGTTGCTCGGGTACATTGGCCGCGTTGTGGCTACGAATGAAAAGGCGGCTGTCCCTGCTCTCCGGGCCGGGCGCCGCCGACTTACATATGCCGGTGCTGCCGCGCTGGCTCTGCTGATTGGCGCATGCGCCAAAAGCCCTAATATTGCCGTATTCGAAGCTTCCGGCGAGACGAAACCGCGTGCCGAAGCGCCGCTGGCGTCCTCTCCCGACACGCTGGTTCGGCTCGCCGACGCGGCGCGCGCGATGGGCAATCGGGACGGCGCGGCCGGGTTCTACCATCGGGCCGCGAGGGCGGCGCCAAACGATCCCGAACTCCAGGTCAGGCTCGGCTTTACGCTGCGCGAGTTGGGTGCTCTGCTCGAGGCCGAGGCGGCCTTCCGCCGCGCGATCGCCGCCGATCTTGGCAATGCCGACGCGCTACGGGGCCTGGGCATCACGTTGATCGCGCGCGATATGCCGCACCATGCGATCGAATACCTCGAGGCGGCGGTCGCCGCCCGGCCCGACCCGCGCGCTTACAACGCCATGGGGGTTGCCCTCGATATGGTTGGCGAGCGTGCCTCGGCGCGGGAAGCCTACGGCGCGGGTCTTGCCGAGGACCCCGAGAATCTGTCGCTCCTCAATAATCTCGGTTTGTCGCTGACGCTCTCGAGGCGGTACGCGGAGGCCATCGCCGTTCTCGGCCGCGCCGCGGATAATCCGAATGCGACCCCGCGCCACCGCCAGAACCTGGCTCTTGCGTATGGTCTCGCGGGACGCCCGGACAAGGCGGCCGAAGTCGCGAATACCGATCTCGACATGCGCTCCGTGCGCAACAATTTGGGCTATTACGCCTGGCTCCGCCGCCAGCCCGGCGAACAAACCGAACAGGCGCTGGAAGCAAACCTCGATGCCGCCCCGCCGATCCAGCTGGCCGACGCCGATTTGGCTCCGGCCCCGGAATTCGCGCCCGAGCCGCCGTTGGCCCAGGGTGCGGCCCAGGGTGTGGCCCAGGGAGCCGCCCCGATGTTCGATGGCGCGCTTCTCGAAGGCGGCCCGGTAGTGCTCACGCCCCGGTCCCAGACCGGCTCGCTTTATCGCGATTCCGGCGCGGCTGGCACGGCCACGGAATCGCCGGCGCCGGCGCTACGGGAGCCTGTGTCCCAGGACCCTGTGCCCCAGGACAATGTCATTTGGGAACTCCAGTCGGTCGAATCCGATGATCCGGCGGCACGGGATGCGGACGGCAAGGATGCCGACACAAGCGGCGAGAAAAAACCGGAATTGAAAGACGATTCGCCGTCCGCTGGGCAAGACGACCAAACGGTGGGCGGTGACGGAGGAGAGCCGACCGAATCCGTCGTCGAATTGGCCGAAAATCGGGAAATCATCGCCGATTCCTCCAAACCCGCCACTGAACACGCGGATCTGGCGCGGGCGCTGCCAGCGACGGCCCCGACAGAGGTTTCGCCAACAACGGTTTCGCCATCAACGGATGTGGAGGTCTGGCGTCAAGCCGCCACCGAGATTGCACCCCCGGCGACACAAACCGCGGCGCTGAGCCCCGACGATGCGGCCCAGGAAGCGCCAACCGACGAAAGTGCGCATTCGACGGCGCCAGCCAGCGATGTTTCCGCCGACGATATGGCGATCGAGTTGCCGGCAAGCCGGGATTACGGCGCCATGCCGGGCGCCGTCGCTGAATTCGATTCGAATTTCGCGGCTCTGGTGACTCAAGCGGAAAGTGCCACGCCGCGTCAGGCGGCCTCGCCAAATTCGGCTAATGCCGGGGACAGGGAGGAACACACCATCGCCCCGGCGCCGGATGCGCTGGCCGATGATGCGCAGACGGGCAAGCCGGGGACGGATGAGGCTCCCGCCTCGGGGCCCGAACCGGCCATGCTCGCCGACAATAGGGGCCTGGAGGCCTCCTCGACCGGCGCCGCGGCTCATCCCGGGGCAGAGCTCCCTGCCGGCCCGACAACCGCCGCCGCGGCAGGGCGCCCGCCGATGGCTCGGCCGACCGAGGAAATCGATGTGGCGTCGAAGGCGCATCAACACACGACGATTGTCGCGGCGCGCCCGCCGCCATCCGAGCCCGCGTCCGAGCCGGTGATCGCCACTCCTGGCGACGCTCCAAGCGCGGTCGCCGATACCAGCACAAACGGTCCGGGCGCCGCCGAACCGAACGAGCCGGTCGGTGCCGGTCCGCCAGTGGCGCGGACCGCGGTGAATGCGGCAGAACCGCCTGAGGGCCCCGCCGCGGTCTCCGTGACGCCCCTCGAGGCCTCCGAATACACCGGTCTGGAGACTGAAACAGCAGGAAACGCTTCGCCGGAGACGGTCCTGGCGCTCGCGTCGCCACCCGGAGACCCCGCGCCTGGCCCAAGAACCTCATTCCCATATCCCGCGGATACGCAGCCGGCGGGCCCCCAAACGATGGCCGTGCCGCAGTTGGGCGCGAAGTCGGCGGACTGGCCCCCGGGGAGCCAGGCAGGGCGCCAGGCAGGACCGCCCAGGCTCCTTCGCTCCGGCATGTCACAGGGCTTGGGGCCGCCGCTGTCGGCTCCGCGGGGCGGCCACGACGCGCCGCGGCAACTGGCCTCGGCGGAGGCGGCCGCCGCCGGCATTGGCCGCGCGCTGATCGGCTCGCTTACCCCGGCGGATCCCGATGCCGCCGCTCCTACCACCGCAATGGTCGCGCTCGGCGCCGTGCCGAGCTCGGGCATTCCGGCGCCGGCCTATGGCTTGGCCGCGTTGATTTTGGCCGGTCTTTTGTCCCTTCTCTGGATGCGCCGGCGCAGGCAGGGCAACGCCGATGGCGGCGCGCGTGCCGAAACCGGCTCCGAGGCGGATCTGTAGGGCCGATAACAATTCGCGGTAATTCCGGTAAATTCACCGAATAGACGCTAAAATTGGCTTCGAAGACACGAATCGAGGCGATAATCGCCCCTTTATGCACCATTCGACGGGCCGTTCCGGGGCTCGGTTCACGCTATGTTCGACGGCCGGCCCACCGGGAAAAATGAAGAGTGCCTTTTTCGCGATCTATGTCACGGGCGCCACCCAGATACCAGACGGCGATGAGCCTGCCTCATCGTTGTCTGGCAAGCGCGCCCTCCTGCCTTCGCCGAAGCGAAGCCGCTTCGGCTTCGCGCAGGCAGGTCGTCAAGCCCGGGAGCGCGCCCGAGCCAATGCGAGGCAGCCAAGGGAGCGCCCTTCGTCAGGCTCAGGAGCGACCGCCCGGCGCTTGCCCCGGATTTAATCCGGGGCTTGAGGGACCATACAACAGGTCATTCTTATGACCGGTTGGTACGAATCAGCGCAAACCGCTGAACACCTTGGTGAGATTGAGCACGATGGCGCTACGCGCCGCCATGCCGGGGCCCTCGGGAT
>CBDVDY010000215.1:0-5296 GCA_965372875.1 uncultured Alphaproteobacteria bacterium
GCGGCCACGAACACCGAGCGCCAGGACGCTTGCGAGATGACGGCGTCGTTCTGCAAGGTGCGCTCCAGCCCGGCCATGATTTCGCGGCGCCGGTTCGGGTCGGCGATGGCGCCGGCCCGGTCGAGCAGACGGTCGAACGCCGGGTTGGCATAGGCCGTCTCGTTCCAGGCCACGCCCGAGCGGTAGGCCAGGTTCAGGACCTGCACCCCGAGCGCCCGGTGGGTCCACGAGGTAAAGCCGAACGGTGTCGACATCCAGCGGTCCCAATAGGTGGCGCCCGGCATGATGTTGATGGCCAGGTCGATACCGGCGGGCTTCAGCATTTCGGCCAGCGCCTTGCAGGCGTTCTGTTCCCAGGCCGGGTTGGCGACGCAGTCGATCCTGAGCTTGACGCCGTCGGGGTAGCCGGCCCGGCGCAACAGCGCCCGCGCCCGCGCGTGATCCTGCCGCGCCCTCGGCAGTTTCGCGTATTCCGGATGGATGGGCGCGACGTGGTGGTCCTCGCCCGGCGCGCCAAAACCCCGGAAGACCACCGCCAGCATCTTGTCATGATCAACGCATGCCTGAACCGCCTGCCGTAATAATTTGTTATCGAAAGGTTTTTCGGTCACGCGCATGCGCGCCACGCCGCACTGCGCGGTCACCGTCCGATGCAACCGCAAATGCGGAATAGATTTGACGATGTCGATCTGCTCGACGCTGATCTTGTGGCTGGCGTCGACCTGGCGCGAGGCCAGCGCGGCGATCTGCGCCGCCGGGTCGTCGCCGTGGTCGATATAGGTAATGCGGTCCAGATAGACCTCGCCGCCCCACCATGGCACGTCGGTCCGGCGCCTCAATTCCGCCTGCTCGCCGACGCGAAAGCCGGTCAGCGTGAACGGGCCCGTGCCCACGGGATTTTTCGACAGATCGCCCCCCTCCTCGGCGAAGCGGCGGTGCACGATCAGCGCGGGATAGTCCGCCATGCTCTCGGGCAGCGCCAGATCCGGCCGCGCCAGGCGAAACCGCACCGTGTGGTCGTCGATCCTTTCGACCGCTCCGTCGCTCGCCACGGTGGACAGGATCGGCTTGCCGGTCTGGTCCTTTCGCCCGGTGTCGATCGTGCGGGTCATCGACGCGAAGCGGCCCTGATTCGACGAGCCGGTCTTGGGATCGAGCCAGCGGCGGAAATTGGCGATCACGTCGTCGGCGCCGAAATCGTCGCCGTTCGACCATTTCACGCCCTTGCGCAGCTTGAAGGTCCAAATCTTGAGATCGTCCGACGCGTGCCAGCTCTCGGCAAGATAGGGTTCGGCCACATTGTCCTTGTTGATGCGCACCAGGGGTTCGGTGATGTGGCGCGCCAGGTTTCCCTTTTCGGACCAGTCATAGGTGGCGGGATCGTCCATCGCCATGACGTTCATGG
Source organism: uncultured Alphaproteobacteria bacterium (assembly GCA_965372875.1). Classification (GTDB taxonomy): domain Bacteria; phylum Pseudomonadota; class Alphaproteobacteria; order CBDVDY01; family CBDVDY01; genus CBDVDY01. The sequence goes on from CBDVDY010000215.1 coordinate 1,406, forward strand.
AGACCCGAAGATTGCCGCCGCGCCTTGGCGTTGTGGCCGCCATGGCGGATTTGCCCGAAGCCACTCCGAGGCCCGCCAGCGCGCCGGCCGCCGGGAGCGATACACCGAGCAGCGCCGCCGTGCGTACGAAGTCGCGGCGGCTGATCCCGCCGCGACCGAGCTTGCCGGCCAGGTCGGCGAGAAGGGGATGCGGGCGGCCTGTCCGATCCTGCTTCATCGCGCGTTCTGCCCGGGTAAAGAGACGCTCACTTCTTGTCGACAACGAGCAAAAACTGGTACGGCGATTGCGCGCCGCCGGCGATAATCCGATTGTCTCCGAAGCGCAAGCCGGAGGCCGAGTTATGCTCGAAACTGGCGATCCGATGGCCATTCACCACGGTGCCCAACTCGCTGCCCAGATCGCGCGCGACAAATTCGCCGCCTTTGATTTCGATGGCAAAATGCTCGGGCGAGAGATGGAGCGGCTCCTGGGCGACCAGGGCCAAGGAAGTCGGCGAGCGCAACGGAGGATCGCCCGGCTGCACCCGGCGTCCGACGCGAAACGGCAATTTCTTGATGTTGATGCCGTCGGCGCCGATCTGTGTCGCGACCTGCTGCGAGTCGGGCAGCAGGCGGATACGCTTCACCTCCTTGGGTGTCACGCCGTCGGCCTGAAATCCCTCGACAATCTGCTGATTGGCATGGCGAAGCCGTTCGCACAACATGCGCAGTATCGGCACCACGATCGGATTGCTCGTGTCGAACGCGGCCAGGAATGTATTCTTGCTGATGGCGACCAGCGTGACGTCGTCGATCGCGCGCGTCGTCGTCGAGCGCTGGCGATCGCGGATGATTCCGGTCTCGCCGAATATCTGTCCTTCGTTCAGATTGGCGAGGACCGTCCGCCTGCCTTCGGCCTCCCGCGTGACCTCCACGTGGCCATGCTGGATGATGTAGACGTAGTCGCTGTCATCGCCTTCGTCGTAGATCGTCTCACCGATCTTGCAGATCCGTTCCTTCATCCAGGTGCTCCAACCGGTTGCCGGGCGAATTTCGGAACAAGCGTCGCTCGCCGGGCCGGCTCAGTCGAGGACGGCCAGGTTGGTCGCCGACACCTTGCCTTTTTCGTCGTTCTCCAACTCGTACTCGACGCGCTGGCCTTCGCGCAGGGTCGTCAGCCCCGCGGCCTCCACCGCCGTGACATGCACGAACACGTCGTTGGATCCGTCTTCCGGCTGGATGAACCCGTAATGCTTGGCCGGGTTGAACCATTTTACCGTACCGGTCGCCATTACAACTCCTTTCGGGCTCCCCAAGGATACCCGCGATTGCTGGGGTCCGGTCTCGATCTCCGGCATGGCACCGGTCGATTCCGGCCTCACAACCTAGCCGAATTTTTTGCCGGATTAAACAATCTTGAGCCTGGCGAAGCTTTCGCGGCGCGGGCGCCCGGCAAGCAGGTTGACTGGCCAGACCGGGTACGGGAATGTTGTCCGCGCGCGGCGCTGGTCCTGCTCGCGCCAACGGAACATGCACGGGCAAAGACAACGGCCGAGGGTCCATCGTGGCGCGATCCGACAGCGGCAGAAAGCAACCGCCCGCCGAAGCGGGAGGTCCGATGAGCAAAACGATTTTCCTTGCCGTCGCGTTCACCGCCGGCTGGGTGATCATGATGCTGGAGATTCTCGGCGGCCGCGTGCTGGCGCCGTTTTTCGGTTACTCGGTGTACCAGTGGGGGGCGCTGATCGGCGTGGTCATGGCCGCGTTGGCGCTGGGTTACCATCTTGGCGGGCGGGTCGGAGACGGGCCGCGGGCGCGTTCGTTCCTCCTGGGCGCGTTTGCCGTCTCGGCGGTCTTCGTGCTCGTGGTGCCGCGCCTGGCCCCGGATTTCATGCCGATGACGCGCGCCTTCGGGCCGGCCTGGGGCGCGGTGCTGGCGAGCGCCATTCTGCTGGGCCTGCCCTCGGTGCTCCTGGCCACGGTCTCGCCCATCGTCATCCGCCTGACCGCGACCAGCCGCATCGCCGCCAGCGCCGGCTCGGTTTACGCCGTATCGACGGTGGGCAGCATCGGCGGCACATTTTTCACCGCGTTTTACGTCATACCCGATCTTGGTTCGCTGACCGGCCACTACGTTGCCGCGGCGCTGCTGGTGGCCGCCGCGGTGGCGCTGGCGCTGGTGGCGCGCCGGCTCGCCCATGTCGCGGCGATGGGCGCGGCGCTCGCCATCGGCTACCCGTTCGCGCGGTCGCCGGAGCCCGGCGTGATCTACAGCACCGAATCGCTGCACAACATCATCCGCGTCGAGGAGGCCGGAAGCCGGCGCTACCTCTATCTCAACTATCGCGACGGCGCGCAGACGGTGATGGACACCGAGCGGCTGCTGACCGGCAGCTACTACGACTATTTTCTCTTGGGCCCGCACATCAATGGCGGCCGCAAAATCCTGTTTCTCGGCGTCGCCGGCGGCACGTCGCTGAAACAGCTCGTGACCGCTTATCCCAAGGTCGAAATCACCGGAGTCGACCTGGACCCGGCGGTGCTCGACGTGGCGAGAAACTATTTCGGCCTGGCCGGCGAGGAGCGTATTCGCCTCGTCGCCGGGGACGCGCGCTGGTTTCTCGACGAGAGCGGCGAGCGCTACGACATCATCGCGATCGATCTCTACGTCACCGGCCATATCCCGTTTTTCACCACGACCCGGGAATTCTTCGAACTGGTTCATGCCCGCCTCGCCGAGGACGGCGTGATGATGATGAACGTGCTGGTGATCTCGGACCGCCGGCGCGACGAACTCCTGGGCCCCTTTATCCGCACCGTGCGGACGGTATTTCCGAGCGCCTTTCTGGTCGGCAGCGGCAATTACATCCTGATCGCCAGCAAAACGCCGACCAGCCTGGCGGCGATGCGCGGGAAACTGGCGCGCCCCGGCCCCGGGCCTGAGGTCGAGGCGGTGCTGCGGCGCGCCCGGCCGGGCCTGCGGGTCGCCGCGGCGGCGCGGAAATGGCCGGTCTTTACCGACGATCTGAACGACGTCGAGTTCCGGACTTTTCGCACGTTTTACGGCCGCTAGCAGGGCACGTAACGGGTGGCGCGCAGGCGCCTTGCCGCCATGGATCGTGCGCAGGCGCGACTAACCGCAATAATTTTAAGGGTTTTGCACGAGCCGGAGGGGAAGCCGGAACCGGACCTTTTGGCGGCGCATGCCGGCCGGCGGCTTCTGCGTGGGATCAGCTGCGATCGCTGGCGCTCACGCGCCGGCGATCGTCGTTATGTGCGGCCGTGCCTAGGCCTTGGGTCCAAATGCCACCTTCGGAAACGATTCCCAATCCTCACCCGCCGCGACCAAACAGGTCATGCCGTTCGGCAGGGTGATGACGATTGTCCAGGTGTTGCCTTCCTTGGTGGTGAGGACCTCGACGACGCCGCCATTGTTGGCGACGCCGATCGCCACGGGCTTCTCGGAGTACTTGTTCTCGAGCTGGCTCATGACCGCCGGCCTCTTATCGCATGTCGGGCCGCCATGTTGGCCGGCAAACGCCGGGGAGACCGCGACCGAGGCGAGCAGGGCGAATATGATGCGGCGCATCTTACCTCTCCTACCTGTGTGCCGCCGGCAAACACTGTTTCGCCGGCAATACCACCCTACGCGCCGTCTATTAATCCTAAATTAAGAGAACCCTAAAATTTGGTTAAAATCTTAACCTATTGTGGCTAAGGCGGGCGGCATTCGTATGCCTCCAATCCGCGCACGGCGTTCTCACGCCAAGTTGTCTCCTCATACCGGCCAAAAGTTGTCTTGCCGGTGGCCGGCGCTTCGTTTGAGGGAGCGCCAGAGCCGGGACCGGCGCCGCCGGCTAGGGGCGTCGGCCGGCTTGATCCGTGTCGGGGCGTGGCCCAGCCTGGTAGCGC
>CBDVDY010000216.1:0-5285 GCA_965372875.1 uncultured Alphaproteobacteria bacterium
CCGGTCAGCCGCCGAGTATGGCGGGCAACCAGAGCGTGAGCACGGGAGATGCGAGCAGAATCGCCACGCGCACCAACTCGATAAAGAAAAACGGGGCGACCCCTATGAAGGTCTCCCTCATGGGTACGTCCTTGGCCATGGCGGAAATGACGAACACGTTCATTCCCACGGGCGGCGTGATCAGCCCCGGCTCGACGACAATGAGCCCGAGGATACCGAACCAGATCTTGAGATCTTCGCTGTTCATGCCGAACGCGGCATCGGCGGCCAGCACGTCGTCGCCGCCGTTTATGCCCACCAGCACCGGCCAGAAGAACGGAATCGCCAGAAGGATCATCGACAGGCTGTCCATCAGGCAGCCGAGCAGGATCAGCGCGATCAGCAGGATGACGAAGAGGAAGCCGTGGATGGTGCTTTCGACGCAGCGGAATGTGGTGGAAACGCCGGCGTCCCAGAGGCACCGGGGCCGGTAGAGTCGCCGCGGGATGCAGGCGTCGGATTTACCCCGGCGCGACGGGCGGATCGCCGTTCGCCAACCGGTTCAAACCGGCAGGCGACGGCAATTACGGGATCGATCAATGTGAATTTGCCGCAGATCAAGCGGCAGGTTTTCTGCTAAATTCCCGGAGGACGTCACGTTTGGTCTGGAGGTTGGGCAAATGCTGGGCACTTTACGGGACAGCTTTCTAGCGATTGTTTCCAAGTGGTCCGACAGGAACGCGATTCTCGGCGATGAGGCCACCTACACCTTCGGGGCGCTCAACGCCCAGGTGAATCAACTGGCCAATTTCCTGGCGGATTTGGGCGTCAAGAAGGGCGATGGCGTCGGATTGCTTCTCCACAACTGCGCCGAGTTCGCGATCGGCTTCATGGCCTGTCAGAAGCTCGGGGCTATTTCCTCGTGCCTTAATTACCGACTCTCGGCGGGTCCACTCGGCTTCGCGGTCCGGCAGGAGAAGCTGAAGGCCCTGATCTTCAACGCCGAGTTCTCGGAGACGGCGGCCGAACTCATGAACGACGCCGGATTCTGCCGCTTCATCTGCGTCGGCGAGCCGGGCCCGGATGGCGCGATCGGATTCGACGATTGCGCGGACTTTCCGGAAACCGAGCCTCCCGCGGTCGATATTGCGGAGACCGATGTGTGCAATGTCATTCACACGTCGGGGACGACCGGGCGGCCCAAGGGGGCAGCCTTCACCCACCAGACACAGATCATCACCGCCATCCAGTACTGCCTGGAAATGGGGCTCGACCGGGGGCACGTGGGAATGAGCCTGGCACCGGTGGTCATCGGCGCCGCTACTAATTTCTTCGCCGCCTACATGGTCGTCGGCGCGGCGCAGGTGATGGTCGGCGCATACGACGCCGAGAAGGCCCTGCGCCTGATCGCCAAGCACCGGGTGACCGAGGCCTTCGCGGTGCCCACGCAAATGTATCAGCTGGCCGAAGCCAGGGAGCGGATGGCCGACGTCGACGTGTCATCGCTGCGCCTCATCCGTACCGGCGGCTCCGCGCTGACCAATACGCTTCTCCATCGCGTCCGCGGCAGTCTCGGTTGCGAGGTGCTCAACACCTACGGGACCACGGAGAGCTGCACCGCGATCACCGGCTGTCATACCGGCCTCGATCCGGAGGAGAAGTGGGAGAGCATCGGCAAGCCGAGCTATTTCCAGGAGGTTCGGGTGGTTCGGGTCGGGGAGCACACGGAGGTCGCGCCCGACGAGGTGATCCCCGCGCCCGGCGAGGGACAACTGATCAATCGCGGCGCGCAGTGCGTCTCCGAATACTATTGCACGCCGGCCGAAGCACTGCATGCCCGCGACGGATGGCAATTTGCCCGCGATGTCGTCAGAGTCGACAGCGACGGCTATCTCTATCCCGTCGACCGCATCGACAACCTGATCATCAGCGGCGGCGAGAACATCTATCCCCAGGAGATCGAATTCTTCCTGTCCAAACACCCGTTGATCGGAGACGTCGCGGTTTGCGGCGCGCCCGACGAGAAGTGGGGCCAGGTGGTCAAGGCGTTGATCGTGCGCCGCACGCCCGAGCTCACCACCGACGAGGTGGACAGGTACTGTCTGGAAAGCAATGATCTGCCCCGCTACAAGCGGCCGAGGGTGATCGAATTCGTCGACGCCGTGCCCCGGAATGTCCTCGGAAAAATTGACCGTAGAAATTTGGGCTAAGCGAGATCCCCATGGCCAAACCGCCGTTCGAGGTCATCCGCCGTCCCGGACTCGACCCCACTTGGCACAAGTATCCGGGCCATGGCTACCGGAAGACGAGAGAGAAAGGCATGATCGTCGAGCGGGACGTGGCCGTGTCGATGCGCGACGGGGTGAATCTATACGTCGACGTCCATCGGCCGGTCGGCAAGGAGAAGGTCCCGGCCCTTGTCGCCTGGAGCCCATACGGCAAGCACCGCCCTTTCCAGTACGAGGTCTTCGTCGATAACGCGGGCGTCAAACCGGACTGGATCTCCAGCTACACCGCCTTCGAGTCTCCCGATCCGCTCTACTGGGTGCCCCACGGTTATGCCGTGATCAATGTGGATATCCGGGGGGCTTTGCACTCCGAGGGCGACTCGACCTTCTGGTGTCACGACGAAGGCGACGACGGCTATGACCTGGTCGAGTGGACGGGCGAGCAGGCGTGGTGCAACGGCAAGGTCGGAATGACCGGCGTCTCCTACCTCGCGATCGCGCAGTGGCAGATCGCGGCCAAACGGCCGCCCCACCTCGCCGCGATCAATCCCTGGGAAGGGTTGAGCGACATGTACCGGGAGTTCTGCTTTCATGGCGGAATTCCGGAATTGGCTTTCACCCCGATCTGGCAAAAGTCGGTCTCGTACTCCCTGAACCGGGTCGAGGACGTGTTGGCGATGATGAAGGAACATCCGCTTTTCGACAGATATTGGGCCACCAAGGTCGCCGACTTTTCAAAGATCGACGTGCCGGCCTATGTGGTGGCCAGTTGGACGGATCAGGGGCTCCATCTGCGCGGGACCTTGGAGGCTTTCAAGCGGATATCCTCGAATGACAAGTGGCTCGAAATCCATGGCCGGAAGAAGTGGCAATATTTCCACCAGCCGGGGAGCGTGGAAAAGCAGAGAGCCTTCTTCGACCGTTTCCTCAAAGGCATCGACAACGAGGTGCGGCGCTGGCCCAAGGTCCGGCTGGAGGTCCGGAACCGGTTCTATTCGGGAAAGTTCAGAAACGAAAAGGAATGGCCGCTGGCGCGAACCAAGTACAAAAAGCTGTTCCTCGACGCGCGCACGCGATCCATGAAATCGACGCCGGTGAAGGTCAAATCCAAAGCCCGCTATGACGCACCCGGCGACCAAACCCGCAGCCCGGCCGCGTATCATCGTGAACGGGCGGAGTTTGACTACGTTTTCCGCAAGGCGACCGAGTTGACCGGCCACATGAAATTGCGGCTCTGGGTCGAGGCCGTCGGCACCAACGACATGGACCTTTTCGTCGCCATCCAGAAGTTCGATCGTCACGGTGAATACGTTCCGTTCGCGGCGTTCAATACGATGGAGGACGGCCCGGTCGCTCTCGGCTGGCTGCGGGCCTCACACCGGGAACTCGACAAAGAGCGTTCCACCCCCTACCAGCCGTGGCATTTGCATTGGCGGGAATCGAAGCTCGAGCCCGGCATCCCGGTGCCGGTCGAGATCGAGATCTGGCCGTCCGCAACCCGATTTGCCGCGGGCGAGCGGTTGCGCGTGGTCGTGCAGGGCAGCGACATCTACAAATATGCCCCCTGGATGGTTCTGGCCGGACACCCCGAAACGATAAACGCCGGGGTGCATGTGATCCACACTGGGGGCAAGTACGAATCTCACCTGCTCATCCCAATCGTCCCGCGCAAGGGTTGAACCGGGCGCCGGCCGGTCTATTGGTCGGCAAAAGTGCTTCGGCAATCCTTGGACACTACCGTAAACGAACAGCCACGGCTTACCCGCCAAGTAGAGTCGAGGAGAGGCGCGGTGGCTTGGCCATTCGGCATCGCTCCGTTTCCTCTCCCCGCTCATCGAACCGGGCGCGCCTCTCGGCGGACGCGTTCAGGGACGCCGCGATCGTCGTCGGCCCCGGCGGCAAGTCGATCTCGATCAGGCTCGGCTACTGGTAGGCGCCGGCGCCCGGGCCGCGGTCATTCGAGGACGAGCAGGCGGGGAAATACCAGGGTCACGATCGGAAAGGCGATGATGAGAGCGACCCGGAGGCCGTCCGAGATCAGGAACGGCAGCACCCCCCGGAAGGTATCGATCATCGGTACGTCCTTGGCCAGCGAGTTGATGACGAACACGTTGAGGCCGACGGGCGGCGTGATCAGGCCGACCTCGACCACGATCAGCGTGATGATTCCGAACCAGAGCTGCAAATCCCCGGCTTCGAGGCCGAAATCGAGCCCGGCGATGATCGGCCAGAAGATCGGCACGGTGAGCAGGATCATGGACAGCGAATCCATGACGAACCCCAACAGGATGTAGAGCACCACCATCGACAACAGCACCGCCATCGGCGGCATGCCCGAATTCTGGAAGAAGTCGGCGGCGAAGAACGGCAATTGCGAGAAACCCAGGAAGGCGTTGAAGATGCCGGCGCCGAACAGGATCAGGAAGATGAACGCGGTGGTGGTGGCGGCGCCGAGCAAGGCGTCGGCGAAGCCGGCCCAGCGCATGCCGCCCCGCGTCACCGCGATCAGGAAGGTGCCGACGGTGCCGACCCCGGCGCCTTCGGTCGGGGTGAAAAAACCGACATAGATGCCGCCCATCACCAGCACGAATATGACCAGCACCGGCCAGATTTCCCAGAGCGCCCTCCAGCGCTCGATGTAGGGCGCTCGCGGCCCCGCCGGACCGGCCTCCGGATTGATGCGGACGACGACGGCAATCGTCGCCATATAGCCGAGCGCCGCCAGGATTCCGGGCAGGAACGCCGCCTGGAACAGGGCCGCGATGTTGGCCTCGACCATGATCGCGTAAATGATCAACACCACCGAGGGCGGAATCAGGATTCCGAGGGTGCCGCCCGCCGCCAGGGCGCCGGTCGCCAGCGCACCGGAGTAGTTGTAGCGCCGCAACTCGGGCAGCGCGACCTGGCCCATGGTCGCGGCGGTGGCCAGCGACGATCCCGAAATGGCGCCGAACCCCGCGCAGCCGCCGACCGCGGCCATGGCGATGCCGCCGCGATGGTGGCCGAGCCAGACGTTGGCGGCCCGGAACAGGGCCTGGCTCAAGCCGGCCTTGGCCGCGAAATGCCCCATCAAAACAA
>CBDVDY010000217.1:0-5284 GCA_965372875.1 uncultured Alphaproteobacteria bacterium
ACATCCACGTCTGCGATCTGGTGGCGGCGCACCTGCTTGCGCTCCGCCATCTCGAGGGCGGCCATCTCGAGGGCGGCCATCTCGAGGCAGGTGGGCCTTCCGCGACCCTCAATCTGGGTAACGAGCGCGGGTTCTCGGTGCGCGAAGTGGTCGAGGCCATGCAGCGCGTCTCGGGCCGCAATTTCCCGGTCCGGACCGGGCCGCGCCGGCCCGGCGACCCGGCACGCCTGATCGCCGATGCGACGCGCGCCCGCGATCTGCTCGGCTGGCGGCCGGAGCGGACCGGCCTCGACACCCAGATCGCCGACGCCTGGCGCTGGCACCAGAAGGCGTTGCCCGCCGAGCCGCGCGAAGACCGCTGATTCGCGTTTGCCCTCAGGCCGCCGCAGCCCGCACTGGGATCGGGGTGATCGAGCGCGCTTGCTGGACGTGATAGAGGGTCACGGCGAACAGCGCTGCGAGCACGAAGGGCGCGACCGGGAAGATCGCGTGCAGATACATCATCAGCAACGGCAGCAGCCAGGCGAACCCGAGCAGCCAGCGCTCGCCCGGCACGAAGCCACAATCCAGACCGCGCCGCACCAGATAGATGATCGCGACGCTGAGCAGGGTCATGTCGTAGTTGAAGATGTAGGGCGTGGCCAGGAAGGTGGCGACGAGGAGCGTCGCCGTCTGGAGTTCCGGCTCGACCCGGCCGCGAAACGCCCAGGCGACGCCGGCGGCGGCCGCGAGCAGGGACAGCGCCTGCACGGCGTAGCCGAGCGGCACCCCGAGATCGAGCAGGCGCGCGGCCATGAACGGCGAGGGAACCATCTGGGTCAAGGCGCCGGTCCACTGCTCCATGATGAAGCGCTGAAAGGGCACCGTCGTCGACAGATAGAGCTCCCAGGTCTCGGCCCCGAGCACGATCAGGCTGCCGCCGAGCAGGACGACGGCCGTCGCCGAGGCACTCGCCACGGCGCGCCAATGACATCCGGCCAGAAGCGCCACGGGGATCAGCAGGCCGAGCTGCGGCTTGAAGGTCAGCAGGCCGAACAGGATCCCGGCCCATATGGGCGCGCGCCATAACAGGTTCATGCCGCCGACGAACAGAATGGCGCTCAGGAAACCGTTCTGCCCCATGGTAACCGTCAGCACCGTGCTGGGGGCGATGAGCAGGGCCAGCGCGCAATAGGTCTTGGTGTCGCCGCGGGCCGCGACCAGCGCGTAGAGCACCCAGAGACCGATCATCCAAGTCGCGAAGGCCCAGACGTAGGGCAAGAACGCAAGCGGCAGGAAAAACACCAGCGCGTGCGGCGGATAGGGGAACGGACTCAGTGTGATCGCCGGGCGGCCGGTGATCTCGGCCAGGGCCAGATGGAACGCCTCGGCATCGAAGATTTCGCCGATTCGGTCGGCCAGCGCCAGTTGCGAAGCGGTCCAGAAGCTGGCGAAATCGCGCCCGAACATCTGGCCTCGGGACAGCCGGCCGTAAAAAAATTCGCTCTGGTCGAGGTAAGCGAAGAACAGGCCCGCCGTCGCCGCCAGGCTCAGCACGGCGACCATCAGCAGTAGATTCTGCTGGCGCGATCCAGCCGTCGGTCGTGACCTCTCCTGCATCACCGGCGCTTCACCTCCGCGCCTGCCGTGGCCGCTGCAGCTCGGTGAGCGCTCCATTGGCGTGCTCGTACAGGGTCACCTCGCTCAAGCCATCGAGCAAAGGCCGTCGCTCGAGCGTTGCGGCGATTTCCGGGGTGCGCCAGAGGTAGACGTTGCGCCCGGCGTCCAGATGAAAGTCGATGAGCGGCCGAAATGTGGCGTAGTCATCGAGCCGCGGCATGGCGATACGCACATCGCCCCGCTCGATGAGGCCGAAGAACTGATCGCCGTATTGCACGAACAGGATCGAGTCGGGCTCGATCAGCGGCGCGACGATCTTGGAGAACTCGGCCCGCGCACTGCGGATGAAGTAGGAACGCGGGAAATCGTAGGTCAACGAGACCAGGCCGCCCCAAACCAGCGCAACCAGCATCATCGCGCCCGCCGCACCCTGCAGCGCCTTGACCCGTTCAAAGGTCGCAACCCGCGACGCGACCAAGAGAATCCCGAGCCCAACGGCGATCATCAGCGGGACGGTCAAAAACACGGTTTCCTGCGTGGCCATGGGCGCGGGTCGTGGAAAAGCGGCGAGGACGTGGGCGGCGAAGACCGCCAGGCCCCCCAGGGTCGCGACGCACAGCCACCTCGGTGCCAGGCCCGGGGCCACCTCCCGCCAGGCATAGGCGGTCAAAATCGCGAGGAACGGCAAGGTCGGCACCAGGTAACGGAGGTTGAAGGCCAGTCCGCCGTGCCAGGCGAAATAGGCGTAGACGGTCACGAATCCTGCCGGCACCAGGAACAGAACGCCGAGGGCGCGCACGTCCCTACCGCGCAGCAGGCCGATTAGTGGGAGCGCGAGCGCGACCAGGTAAGGGCAGCTCTGCAACAAGGCCTTCTTCAGGCTGCCGAGATAGACCATGCCGCCGCCGGGACCGCGCGACAAGCCGCCTTCCTCGATGGCGAGATCACGGATGCGGAAGTCGACCAGCAGTTGATAGGCGCCCGCGGCCAGCTTGGAGGCCAGGGCCCAACCCTGCGGTGTCGCGATCGCCGCGGCGCCGACCAGCGCCGCGCCGATGGCCACGGTCCTCCGGTTGCCCTCGATGAGCTTGCGCCCGAACGGCCGGGTCGCGGCCCAGGCGCCGAAGGCCAAGACGAGACCGGCGCTCACGATGGGGAGGTAAGGCATCATCGACGCGGTTCCGCCGCCGAGGTGTCCGGCGCCGTAGCTGAACGGCGAAAATATCCCGAACTTGGCGTGGTTGACCGCGCCGAGCACGGCCAGGCCCGGCAGCAGTCCCATGCTGGCCGCGAGGGCTGCGCGCGGCCGCCAAGGATCGACGAACAGCAGCGGCAACACGACCGCCGGCAATGCGAACACCGTGTCCAGACGCACGCCGATGCCGAATCCGAGGGTCAGCCCCGCGGCCAACGCCGCGATCGTGGATGCCCGTGAGTCCGAGGCCTGCAAGGCGACGATCGCGCAATACACCGCCAAGGCGACGACCAGCATGGACAGCGCATGAGGCCAGGCCGCTTGCGAGTACTCCCAGGCGAAGGTCGTCAGGGCCAGAATCAGGCAGGCGTTGAGCGAGAGCGCCGGATCGCGGAACAGCCGCTGCGCGATTGCAAAGCACAAGGCCAGCGTGGCGGCGAAGGCGAGCGCGCTCAGCAGGAACAGGCCGCGATAGCCGAGCAGCCAATAGAACGGCGCCGCGAGCAGCGCGAAGATGCCCGGATACTGCGGCACCAGCACGCCGTCGCGCACGCTGACGGTCGGCCAAACGAGTTCCGGCGAGGCGAATTCCTCGTAGCCGTTCCAGACCTCCAGGCCGCCCGTCGCGACGAACGCACGAACCATGAGGTCGTAGACGCCCTCGTCGATGGTGAAATGCCCGGGTGCAACGAAAACCACCGAGATCGCGACGTGAACGGCGACGAACGCCAGCAACACCAGAGCCTTGCCGCCGTATTGGCGCGGCAGCGGATGGCCGAGCAGAGTCATGCCTTGCGCGCGATCATGAGCAGCGAGACACCAAGGGGCAGCGGGACCCGCCCGACCAGATGGCGCTCGCTGGCAAACACCGCATGGAGGATCCGGTTGATCGGATACGGCGGCATGACCTCGTCCTCGACCTCGTCGAGCCCAAGAATTCTTTTGCCGAGACGGACCCCGGCGATCAGCGGAAACAGCAGGCTGTTGAAGCAGGTCGCCACGACCGGCGTGAATCCGGCGGCGGCGGCCCGGCCCACCAGCGCGTCCTTGGCATAGCGGCGTTTGTGGTGGTGGCGCTCGTCGTGCCGGCTCCAGAGAAAGTCGAAGGCCGGAACCGTGATCAGCGCCGATCCGCCCGGGCACAGTTGGGCGTGCAGGGCGCGCAGGCTGGCCAGGTCGTCCTCGACGTGCTCGAGAACGTCGAACGCGGCGACCAGGTCGAAACCGCCGGGCTCGAAGGGGATGTCCCCGGGCAAACGGCCGTCGCGGACGTCGAAACCGCTCTTTTCCCGGGCCATGCGCCGCGCCTCGGCGTCCGGCTCGAAGGCCGCGACCTCGCCGAAGCGGGACAGCATCGCCAGGTTACCCCCGGTCCCGCATCCGGCTTCCAGGAGCCGCGGCGCGGCCGGCAGCGCGACCAACCGGGCCAGGACCTCGGTCAGGATGCGCCGGCGCGCGGCGAACCACCAGTGCCGGTCCTCCAACGCCGCCATCCGGGCATAGACCTGGCGGTCCATCAGGCGCGCTGCCGGTCCATGGAGTCGACCGCATTCAGCAACTCCTCGGGACCGAAGCCGTGGCGCTCGCGAACCAGATAGAGCGGCCGCCCCTTCACCTCCATGTAGGTGCGCCCCAGGTACTCGCCGATGATCCCCAGGGTCAGCAGGTTGATGCCGCCCATGAACAGAACCACCACCATCAGCGACGCATAGCCGGGCACGTCGGTGCCCATCACCAGGGTCCGGAAGATCAGGAACAGCGCATAGGCGAAGGCGAACAGGGAGATGGTGAAGCCGACGTAGCTCCACACCCGGAGCGGCACGGTGCTGAACGAGGTGATGCCCTCGAGCGCGAGGTTCCACAGGCGCCAGTAATTCCACTTGGTCTCGCCGAAGGCCCGGGATTCGCGCTCGTAGTCGAGCGCGACCTGACGAAACCCGACCCAGCCGAACAGGCCCTTCATGAAGCGGTTGCGCTCGGGCAGCCGGCCCAGGGCCTCGACCACGCGCCGGTCCATGAGGCGGAAATCCCCGGCATCGCTCGGGATGTCGACGTCGGTCAGGCGGTTGTAGATGCGGTAGAACCAGGACGCGCTCACGCGCTTGGCGACGCCGTCGCTGGCGCGACTGGCGCGCCGGGCATGGACCACGTCGAAGCCCTCGCGCCACTTGGCGAGCAGTTCCGGGATCAACTCCGGCGGATCCTGCTGGTCGGCGTCGATGACCACGACCGCGGCACCGCCGGCGTGGTCGAGGCCGGCGGTCAGCGCCAGTTCCTTGCCGAAGTTGCGCGACAGCCGCACCAGCTTGATCGCTGGGTTGCGGTGCCGCTCCTCGATCAGCCGCTCGGCGCTGCCGTCCGTGCTGCCGTCGTCGACGCAGACCACCTCATAGCCCCCGTCGAGGCCGTCGAGGGCCCGCTCCAGGCGCTGGAGGAACGGGCCGATGTTGTCCGCCTCGTTGTAAATCGGCACGACGACGGAGAGCACCA
>CBDVDY010000218.1:0-5276 GCA_965372875.1 uncultured Alphaproteobacteria bacterium
TCCCCGAACCAATGGTTCTTTTTGAGCCAGTTGTTGACCCGCCAGCTCGGGTGCGGCGTCGGCAGGCTGCCGGGCGCGTACTCGCGCCAGGCGCGCACGGTCTCGGTCAGCGTCTTCTTGCGCCGCTTGCCGAGATAATGCGCCTGCGCGTACTGGCCGACCAGCAGCGTGAGCTCGATCCCCGGCAGCAGTTCGATGAGCCGCGCGTGCCACAGCGGCGCGCATTCCGGCCGGGGCGGCAGGTCGCCGCCGCGCGCGTGGCGCCCCGGATAGCAGAACCCCATGGGCGCGATGGCGACGCGGGATTCGTCGTAGAAGGTTTCGCGATCCAGCGCCAGCCAGTCCCTGAGCCGCTCGCCCGAGGGGTCGTTCCAGGGGATGCCGCTCTCGTGCACCTTGGTGCCCGGCGCCTGGCCGACGATCAGGAGCCGCGCGCCGCCGTTCGCGCGCAGCACCGGGCGCGGCCCCAGGGGCAGATGGTCGGCGCAGGCGGCGCAGGCGCGAATTTCGGCGAGCAGGCCGTCGAGGGTTTCGCCCGCTACCATCCCTCCGCCAGCAGCTTGTCCACGTAGGCCGGCACCACCTCGGTGGCGGGGCCGTAAATCGCCTCGGCGAACAGGCTCGCGCCCTCCGACGGTTCGAGGTTGAGCTCGATGGTGTGGGCGCCGGCCGTCCGCCGCGCCTCCTCGACGAAGCCGGCCGCCGGATAGACGTTGCCCGACGTGCCGACCGAGATGAACAGGTGAGAGCGTCCCAGCGCCGCGTAAATCTCGTCCATGTCGAGCGGCATTTCGCCGAACCAGACGACGTGCGGGCGCATGCCGCCGGCCTGCTCGCAGCTCGGGCAGGCGAGTTCGACCGATAGGTCGTCGGCCCATTCGACCACCGTCCGGCAATGCTGGCAGTGTGATTTCAGCATCTCGCCGTGCATGTGGATGAGGTTCCGGCTGCCCGCGCTTTCGTGCAGATTGTCGATGTTCTGGGTGACCAGCAGCACCTCGCCCGGCCACGCCTCTTCGAGCCGCGCCAGGGCGGCGTGCGCCGCGTTGGGCCGCACGTTGCCGCCCAGCAGGCCGCGCCGGCGCGCGTTATAGAATTCGTGCACGCCCACCGGATCGCGGACGAAGGCCTCGGGCGTGGCGACGTCCTCGATCCGCACCTTCGACCAGATGCCGTCGGCGTCGCGGAAGGTGTCGAGCCCGGATTCCTTGGAAATGCCGGCGCCGGTGAGGATGACGATGTTTTTAGCGCGCGAGTCGGTCATGGCGGGGATATGATAGGGCGTCGCGCGCTTGGGAGGTAGGGGGTGATCCGGGTTCTTTTCGTCTGCACGGGCAATATCTGCCGCTCGCCGACGGCCGAGGGCGTGTTCCGCCACCTCGTCGCCGAGCACGGGCTGGATGGCCGGATCGAGGCCGATTCCGCCGGTATGTACGCTTATCACGTGGGCGAGCCGCCGGACCAGCGCGCGCGGGCGGCGGCGCTTCGGCGCGGCGTCGACCTCTCGGACCAGCGCGCGCGCAAGGTGCGGCGGCAGGATTTCGACGATTTCGACCTGATCCTCGCCATGGATAGCGGCCATCACGCCGAGCTCATGTCCATGGCGCCGGCGGGCAGCGAGAATCGGGTGGCGATGTTCCTCGAGTTCGCGCCGCATCTGGGGGCGGCCGACGTGCCCGATCCCTACTATGGCGGCGGCACGGGCTTCGAGCAGGTGCTCGATCTGATCGAGGGCGGCGCCTCGGCGCTGCTCGACCACATCAAGGCGAATCATCTTTAAGCCATGGCCGGGGCGATCGAAGACCGCATCGAGGCGGCCATCGGGATGCGCCCGGCGCGCCTAGTGGCACTTTCCGGCGGTTGCATCGCCGAGATCCATCGCCTGGATTTCGCCGCGGGTCCGCCGATGGTCGCCAAACTGGCCGGCAAGGGCGAGAGCCTCGAGCCCGAAGCCTACATGCTGCGTTACCTGCGCGAGCACTCGCGTCTGCCGGTGCCCGATGTGATCCACGCCGAGGTCGGGCTGCTGATCATGTCCCATATCGAGCATGGCGGCGCGCTGGACGGGCCGGCGCAGACGCACGCGGCGGAACTGCTGGCCGATCTGCATGCCATCACCCGGCCGCTCTTCGGGCACGAGCGCGATACGTTGATCGGCCCCCTGCCGCAGGCCAACCCGGATTCGGAATCGTGGCGCGACTTCTTCCGCGACCACCGGCTGCTGGCGATGGCGCGAACGGCGATGGATGCCGGGCGGCTGCCGGCGGCCATTATGCGGCGGATCGAGGCGCTGGCCGCGCGCCTGGAGACCTGGATCGAGGAGCCCGACGCGCCCGCCCTCATTCACGGCGACATGTGGGGCGGCAACGTGCTCGCCGGCCAGGGGCGCATCGCCGGCTTCGTCGATCCGGCGATCTATTATGCCGATGCCGAGATCGAGCTGGCCTTCGCGACGTTGTTTGCCACCTTCGGCGAGCCCTTCTTCGCGCGCTACCATGAGATCCGGCCGATCCGCCCCGGCTTCTTCGAAGCAAGGCGGGATCTCTACAACCTCTACCCGCTCCTGGTGCACGCGCGGTTGTTCGGCGGCGGTTATCTCGGTTCGGTCGAAGCAACGCTCGCCCGCCTGGGCTGCTGAGGGTCACGCCGCCGGAGACTGATTGCGACGCAAGGAGCCGAATGCTGGACACATATTTGCTCATCGCCGTATTCCTGGCGTTCTTCGCGGGCGGATTCGTGAAGGGCGTCATCGGCCTCGGCATGCCGACCATCGCGCTCGGCATCCTCGCCTCGTTCATGGGGCTGCGGGAATCGCTGCCGCTGATGATAATCCCGATCGTTCTGACCAACCTGTTGCAGGTCGTCCAGGGCGGCCAGGCGGGGCCGGTCCTGCGCCGCTTCTGGCCGATGAACGTCTGCGCCTTCGCCGGCGTATGGCTCGGCGCCATCGTCCTGTTCAGCGTCAATCCCCTGATCATGACCGGCGTGCTCGGCGTGATCGTCTGCGCCTACTCCGCCTCCCTGATGACGCCGTTGGAGATGCGTGTCGGCGCCCGGGCCGAGCGCTGGCTGACGGCGCCGGTCGGGCTGCTCACCGGAATCATGACCGGCATGACCGGCTCGTCGGTATTCCCGCTCATCCCCTATCTGCACGCGCTTGCCATGGATCGCGACACGCTGGTGCGGGCGCTGGGCTTCTCGTTCCTGGCCACATCGGTGGCGCTGGGCCTGGCGCTCGCCGATCATGGCGCCATGAAGGCCTCGGCGGTCGCCATTTCGGTGCTGGCGCTGGCGCCGTCCTTCGCCGGCATGTACGCCGGCCAACGCATCCGCGCCCGGCTGAGCCACGGCGCCTTTCAGAATGTGTTCCTGGCCGGACTGCTGGTGCTGGGGGTCAATCTGGTGCGCAAGGGGTTCTTCTAGAGCGGAATCGCACCCGGTGGATCATCTCGAACCGCGCCGTTTTGCCGGGCCCCGCTTTGCGATACAGTCGGAGCCATGAGCGGGGCGGAACGAATTCCGAATTTGCAGCGGCGGGCCAGCGACGCCTATGGGGCGGGGCGGCTCGACGAGGCGCTCGATGCCTGCCGCGAGCTTCTGGCGCTCCAGCCCGAACGCGCCGACGTCATGGGGTTTGCCGGCATGATCGCGCTCAAGCAGGGCGCCGACGGCGAGGCCGTTGGCATGTACCGCGCTTCGTTGGCGCTTCGGCCCGACCAGCCCGAGGCCCGGTACAATCTCGGCAATGCGCTGAAAAATCTCGGGCGGCTCGACGAGGCCATGGAAGCGTACAACCAAGCCATCGGGTTGCGGCCCGATCTGGCCCCGGCGCACCACAATCTCGGCAACGCGCTGCAATCTCTGGAACGCTACGAGGAAGCCGAGACGGCCTACCGAACGACCATCGAGCTCGCCCCCGATGCCGCCGAGCCGCATCGCAATCTGGGCATCGTCCTGCAGCGACGCGACCGGCTGGACGACGCGATCGCCTCATACCGCCGGGCCGTCGAACTGCAACCCGGTTGGCCGGCGGTCTACAACAATTTGGCGACGGCGCTTATGGCGCGGGGCGAGCCTGCTTCCGCCGTCGAAATCTGCGACGAATGGCTCGGCCACCATCCCGGAAGTGTCGAGGCAATGTCGTTCAAATGCCTCGCGCTCAACGATTCCGGCGAGGGCGAGGCGTGCGGCAAACTGCTCGATTTCGACCGCTTCGTGCATGAGCGGCGCTGGCCGGCGCCCGAAGGCTACGCCGATCCGGCCGAATTCAACGCCGCCCTGGCCGATCAGGTCGCCGGCCACCCGACCATGCGGGTGCCGCCCGAGGATCACCCGACCTATCACCACCCGAACCTGCAGATCACCGAGGAGCTGTTGGCCGGCATGGGTGGGCCGATGGCCCGGCTCGAGGAAATGATGGTCGAGGCCGTGCGCGACTACGAGCGGGCGCTGCCATCCGGCGACGGCCACCCGTTCATCGCCAACTGGCCCGGGCGCTGGCACCTCTCGTCGTGGGCGACGCTGATCGAGGGGCACGGCAATTTGGTCCCGCACATCCATCTCGACGGCTATCTGGGCGGCGTCTATTACCCCGATATTCCGGCCGTCGTGAACCAGCCGGAGCATAACCCGGCCGGCTGGTTCGAGCTCGGCCGGCCGCCCGAAAGCATGCCCTGCCGGGCCGAGCCCAAGGTGCGCGCGATCCGGCCCGAGGAGGGGCTGATGCTGCTGTTCCCGGGCTATTTCTTTCACCGCACCGTGCCGTTCGAGGCGAGCGGCCGGCGTATCTCCATCGCCTTCGACGTGGTGCCGGAGGAGTAGGCGGGCATGCCGGGGCGCGATCAGTCCTTCGGGTAGATTGCGGTCACCTCGAGCTCGACCCGCGCGCCCGGGGTCGAGAGCTGGTTGACGCAGATCGTCGTGCTGGCCGGATTCCAGTCGCCGAGGATCTCGCTCAGGGCGGCGGCCATGTCCTCCAAATCGCGCATGTCGGTCAGGTACTTGGTGATCTTCACCACGTCGGTCAGGCTCAAGCCTTCGTGGTCGAGGATCGAGATGACCGAGTCCATGGCCCGCCGCGTCTGTTCCTTGATCGAGACCGGGTGGTCGTGTTCGGCAAAGACATGCGGATGGCTGTGATAGAGGGGCGACGACGTGCAGCCGGAAATGAACAGCAGATCGCCGGGCGATTGAACCCGGATGGCGGGCGCGTACGGCATGTCCATGTGCCGTTCGGGTTCGGTATGGATTTCCCCGATGTTCGGGTTGGTCGGCGA
>CBDVDY010000219.1:0-5266 GCA_965372875.1 uncultured Alphaproteobacteria bacterium
GCGGCCGCATCGCGCGATCGCAGGCCGCCTACCGATCCATGTCCCGTTTTCGCAAAAGTGCCCGCAACCGCGCGGCACGGTTGTCGGCAAGAATGTGCATGTCCCTGATAGCGCACAGGGCATCGATTTCGTAAGGGCGGCTTGTGCCCATGGGCGCGGCCGGGCAGAGCCCGGTTTGCGCCGGCGGGCGGAAGCGCCCATGCCGGGATTTTGCCCCAGTCTTTGCCAGGTCTTCGGCGGGCGCATATATTGATTTCGTCATGCCGCCATTCCCGCCGCGAATTCCGTTCGAGCCACGCCGGTATCCGGCGCTGATTCTGGCCGCCAGTATCGGCGTGCTCGCGGGCGCGTTCTTTTTCCAGCACGTGATCGGGCTCGACCCCTGCATCCTGTGCATCTGGCAGCGCTATCCCTATGTCGCGACCATCGCGCTGTCGCTGTTCGCGATTTTTTGCCTCGGCGCGGGCGGACGGGGCTGGATCCTCGGCCTTTGCGGGCTGATCTTCCTGGCCGGCGCCGGCATCGCCAGCTTCCATGTCGGCGTCGAGCAGCACTGGTGGCAGGGCACCGCCGAGTGCGCCGGCGGCATGGCACCGGGCTTGGGCCTGGCCGATCTTATGGCCAAGGCGCAGGCGGCGGCGCCGGCGCGTTGCGACGAAATTCCGTGGTCGCTGTTCGGAATCTCCATGGCCGGGTACAATGTGCTGATTTCGCTGGCGCTGGCGGCGGCCAGTCTTCATGCCGCGCGGCGCCTTATCGGGGAGCGGCCATGAGCGCGAAACGCACAGGCGAGAACAACCTGCCCGGCGACCTGCCCAGGGAGGCGCTGATCGAACGCATGATCCGCGTCGACCATGCCGGCGAGTTCGGCGCCGTGCGCATCTACGAGGGGCAGCTGGCGGTGCTCGGCGACGACGCGGCGGGCGGCGCCATCCGCGAAATGGCGGAACAGGAGCGCCGCCACCTGGAGACCTTCGACCGCCTGATCGCCGAACGAAGGGTGCGGCCGACCGCGCTGACGCCGCTTTGGCACCTGACCGGCTTCGCGCTGGGAGCGGCCACGGCGATGCTGGGCGAGCGCGCGGCGATGGCCTGCACGGTCGCGGTCGAGGACGTGATCGAGGAGCATTACGCCGGCCAGTCGGAAGCCCTCGGCGACGACGAGGCGGCGCTCAAATCGGTGATCGACGAGTTCCGCGGCGACGAGATCGCCCATCGCGATCTGGCGCTCGCGCACGAGGCCCGCCAGGCGCCCGGCTACGAGCTCCTCACCGGCGCGGTCAGGGCCGGCTCGCGGCTCGCCATCTGGCTCTCCACCCGCGTCTGATCCGCCGATTCATTGGTGGATTTCGAGGCCAGTTCCTCGACCACGTTGGCCATCAGCCGAAGGCCGAGATCGTTCTCCATGGTCAGGATCGATTCCGGATGGAACTGCACGGCGGCCAGGGGCAGGCGCCGGTGCCGCAGCCCCATCACCAGCCCGTCCCCGTTCCAGGCGGTGACCTCCAGCTCTCCGGGCAGGCTTTCGCGCGCCGCGTAAAGCGAGTGATAGGCGCCGGCCCGAAACGGACTCGGCAGGCCGCGGAACAGGCCGCCGCCCCGGTGCGTGACCTCCCAGACCTTGCCGTGGCGGGGTGCCGAGAGCAGCGCCAGCCTGCCGCCGAACGCCTCGGCCATGCCCTGCAGGCCCAGGCAGACGCCGAATTGCGGCACGCCGCAGCCGGCCAAAAGCCGCACCAGATCGGGCAGTTCGAAATCCGCCGGGCGGCCCGGGCCCGGCGAGTGCACCACCAGGTCCGGCGCCAGGTCCAGGATTTGCCTTGGGTCGATGCCCCAGCGGTAGGTGCGGACCTCGGCGCCGGTCTGCCGGAAATAGTCGGCCAGGGTATGGACGAAGGAATCGTCGTGGTCGATCATCAATATCTTGCGCCCACGCCCCGGCGCGGAACCCTTGAGGACCGCCGCTTGCGCCGGCGCGGCCTCGTCCGCTGGCCCCATGATGCGAAAAAAGGCGGTCGCCTTGGTCCGGGTCTCGCGCTCCTCCTCCGCCCCCACCGAATCGTAGACCAGGCTCGCCCCGGCGCGGTAATCGGCCCGGCCATCGTGGATATGGATGGTGCGGATGGTGATGCCGGTGTTGACGCCGCCGTCCATGCCGAGCATGCCGACGGCGCCGCCGTACCAGCCGCGCGGCTCGTTCTCCATCGCCTCGATGATGCGGGCCGCCATGCGCTTCGGCGCGCCGGTGAGCGTCACCGCCCACATGTGGCTGAGGAACGCGTCGATGCCCGAGAAGCCCGGCCTGAGCCTTCCCTCGACATGATCGACGGTATGGAACAGCCCGGCATAGCGTTCGATCAGCCGCCGGTCGAGCAGCCGCACCGAGCCCGGCTCGCAGATGCGCGCCTTGTCGTTGCGGTCCACGTCGGTGCACATGGTGAGCTCGGCCTCGTCCTTTTTCGAATCGTAGAGCGCGCGGATGCGGTCCGCGTCCTCCATGGCGTTGGCGCCGCGCCGGATGGTGCCGGCGATGGGGCAGGATTCGACCCGGTCGCCCTCCACCCGCACGAACATCTCGGGCGAGGCGCCGACCAGCTGCTCGTCGCCCAACTGGATGAAAAATTCGTACGGGCTCGGGTTGATCCGCCGCATCTTGCGAAACAGCGACGAAGGCCGGCCGGCGAACGGCGCGCTGAACCGCCGGCTCAGGACCACTTCGAAAACGTCGCCGGCAACCATGCGCCGGCGCGCCGCCTCGACCTTGGCGGCGTACTCATCGTCGGCGTGGTCCGAAATGATTTCCGGCACGGCACCGACACATTTACCATTGCCGCCGCAAGCGGCCATCGGGACAAAGGGCTCGGCCGACGCGCCGACCGTCGAAACACCGTCCCGGGCGAAGGCGAAATCCAGCCGCGCGGCCGTCTCCAGCCGCCGGTCGATGATCTCGATGCTGTCGGGCAGGAACAGGTGCAGGTCCTTGGCGTCGGCGGGCCGCGCCAGACGCCTTTCCATGGGTTCGAACTGGAACAGGAGGTCGTAACCGAAGGCGCCGTAGAGCCCGAGGAACGGCACCGCGGCGCCCGAGAACTCGCCGATGATGCGGCGGATGGGGCTGAACGCCGAGGGCTGCCGGCTTCGCTCCTCCTCGGCGAAGGGACGCTCCGAGGGTGCTATTTCGATGGCCAGCGAGCGCGGCGAGCGCTCGGCGGAACGGACCTCGGCGCCCCCTTCGACGGCCGGCGCCAGGATGTCGAGCAGGCACACGCCGCGCGGGGAGAGCGCGTTGAGCCAAACAAGCCGGCCGCGCGCGACGATTTCCAGGGGCGGCGCCACGAAGCCGAAATCCCAGCGCGAGTAGCGGCCCGGATACTCGACGCCGGAGGAAAAATAGGCCCCCTTTTCGCGGTCCAGCCGGCCGATCAGGGCCTCGAGCCCGGCTTCCTCGCCGGGATAGTCCAGCTCCTGCTTGCCCCATTCCAGCCGGATGCCGGTGGGGGTCTCGAAATGCTTTTGCATGATGCATGTCCCAAGTTCGTCGTTCCGCGTCACCGGAAGCCGGGAACGCGACAGCGTTCGCCGCGCCGGGGCACGGGATCATGGATAATTGACGTTTACGAAATAGGCGCGGGAGATCGGCGCGCGCGTCAGATTTGGCGCGTCACCATCGAAACACAATGAACTTGGGCATTCTCGTGTCGTTCCGCATATCGCCTCTCAAGCCTGGGAGGCAGACCTTATACATGCGGCGATTGCGTGTCCAGTGCCACTGTCCGCACGCCGCAAAGCAGCGGAAATCGTGGGTTCCCAGCGCCTAGCCTGGGTCGAGCTCGGTATCCCAGTAGAGGAAATCGCGCCAGCTTTCGTGCAGAAAGTTGGGCGGGAAGGCGCGCCCGTTCCGTTGCAGCCGGTGGGTCGTGGGCCGCTCGGGCGGGGTGCGCGGGAACATGCGGGCCTCCCTCGGCAAGCGGTTGCTCTTGCGCAGATTGCACGTCGTGCAGGCGGTAACCACGTTTGCCCAGACCGTGCGCCCGCCGCGCGAACGCGGCACCACGTGGTCGAAGGTCAAATCGTTGGCCGCAAAGGAATCGCTGCAATACTGGCAGGCGAAGCTGTCGCGCAGGAAGACGTTGAACCGGGTAAAGGCCGGCCGGCGCGAAAGCGGGATGAATTCCTTGAGCGAGATCACGCTCGGCACGCGGAATTCATGGCTCGGCGAATGCACCATGCGATCGTATTCCGAAACCACGTTGACCCGGTCGAGGAACACCGCCTTGATCGTGTCCTGCCACTGCCAAAGCGACAGCGGAAAATAGCTCAACGGGCGGAAATCCGCGTTGAGCACCAGCGCCTGGCAGTTTTCGAGCGGCATCAACATACCGGCATTCCCGTTTGCGGCCCGCGAACCTGGGCGACGCGTCGATCATAGCGGAAACCGTTGAAATTTTCTTAACACCGGTCCCTCCGACCACAAGACTTTGTGGTGGTCGCGCCTGACAACGCAACCCTTTTAGCCCAAAAACCCGGCAATCACAAACCGGGCGCGCGGCCGGCCGGCATCAAGAAGCCGGGCGAGGGGCGGCGGCGTGCTTGTAATAGTGCCACAACAGGTGCGCCGCGGCGCCGCGCCAGGGCCGCCAGGCCTCGCCGATTTCGATCATGGCGGCGCGGTCGGGCCGCTCGGCCAGCTTTTTCATCCGCGCGGTGGCGATCATCAGCGCCAGATCGTCGGCCGGAAACGCGTCGTGCCGGCCGAGCGCGAACAGCAGGTAGATTTCGGCGGTCCAGCGGCCGATGCCCTTGACCTTGACCAGCTCGGCGATGGCGTCCTCGTCGGCCATGCGCCCGAGCCCGTCGAGGTCGAGGCCGCGCCCGGCGACGTGCTCCGCCAGCCCGCGCCCGTAGGCCATCTTCTGGCGGCTCAGCCCGGCCGCCCGCAGCGCCTCGTCGTCCAGCGACAGGATGTTTTCGGGGGTGATGGAGCCGGCCGCCGCCTCCAGCCGGCCCCAGATCGCCGCCGCCGCCGCGATCGACACCTGCTGCCCGACGATGGCCCGCAACAGCGCCTCGAAACCGGGCCGGCGCCGGCGCAGCTTGGGGCGCCCGGCCGCCTCGATGGCGGCGGCGACGTCGCGGTCGCGCGCCGCCAGCTCGCCCAATCCTTGGTCCAGGGTCTTCTGCGTCAGCCTTGCCATGCCCACATAGGACTATCGCAAGTCGTACGACAGCGCCATCCACATGCGCCGGATTTCATGAGCAAACCCCC
>CBDVDY010000220.1:0-5264 GCA_965372875.1 uncultured Alphaproteobacteria bacterium
CCGGGATTGCGGTTTGGGGCCGAGTGAGATAGGGCAAGGGGATGAGCAAGCAAGAATTTCAGGCGCTGGTCGCCGAAGTGACCGGCGCGATAGGAGGCAAGCCGGTGGACGCGGCCCTGGCGGATGCGTTGAATGCGCAATTCCCAGCCGGCGGCGAGACGTTTCGCGCCATCGACGCGGCCTGCCACGCCGCCATCGCCGAGGGTTGGATGTGCGACCAGGAGGCCGGCGGCGTCAAGTACGGAAGGGTCATCAAGCCGGGCCCGGAGACGCACGGTTTCAGCGTCGACGTCGTGCGCATGGCCGACCTCAAGGGCCCCTACCACCGCCATCCCAACGGCGAGATCGACATGATCATGCCGATCGCCGGCGACGCGCGATTCGACGGCCACGCGGCCGGCTGGTGCGTCTATGGGCCGGAGACCGCGCACCACCCGACGGTCAGCGGCGGCGAGGCATTGGTCCTCTATCTGCTGCCCGGCGGCGCCATCGACTTCAAGGCCAAGCCGGGGAATTAGGGAGCCGCGCATGCCGTTCGTGGAAGCGGCCGGGCGCCGCCTGGAATACCAATGGGTGGGCGCGGCGGACGCGGCGGCGCCGACGCTCGTGTTCCTGCACGAGGGGCTGGGCTCGGTCTCGATGTGGCGGGACTTCCCGGCCGACGTCGCCGAGGCCGCCGGTTGCCGCGCCCTGGTCTACAGCCGCTGGGGCAATGGCGCCTCCGAGCCCATCACCACGCCGCGCGCGGTCGATTACCTGTACGACGAAGCGCTCAAATCCCTCCCCGAGGTGCTGGTCAAGCTGGCCGTGCGCGAGCCCATCCTGATCGGCCACAGCGACGGCGGCTCGATTTCGCTGATCTATGCCGGGAGCGGCGCCGCCAACGGCGCCGGCCCGCCGCCCAAGGCGATGATCCTGTTGGCGCCCCACGTCTTCGTCGAGGAGATTTCCGTCGCCGGCACGCGCGAGGCCAAGGCGATGTTCGAGAACGGCGAACTGGGGGAAAGGCTGCGGCGCCACCACGACGACGCCGAGGGGATGTTCCGCGCCTGGAGCGACATCTGGCGGCACCCCGATTTCTTTTCCTGGAACATCGAAGAGTATCTGGCCAACATCAGCTGCCCGATTCTGGTAATCCAGGGCCAGGACGACGAATACGGCAGCCGGAAGCAGGTCGAATCGATCGTCGCCAGGTCGGGCGGACCCGTGGACGTGCTGATGCTGGAAAATTGCGGGCATTCGCCGCACCGCGAGATGCGCGAGGCGGTGCTTGCCGCGGCGACCGCGTTTGTCGACAAAATTACCGAGCGGGAGGTCAGCGCGGCATGAACGAACTCGGCGCGCCGCCCAGGACACCGGCAAGCGAGGCCGCCGGCGGCGGGCTCGCCCACCCGTTCCCGGA
The DNA here is from genome assembly GCA_965372875.1 of uncultured Alphaproteobacteria bacterium. GTDB lineage: Bacteria > Pseudomonadota > Alphaproteobacteria > CBDVDY01 > CBDVDY01 > CBDVDY01. Next base: position 1,403 of record CBDVDY010000220.1, read on the forward strand.
CACCCCCGCCCAGGCCGAAACCCTCGAGGTCGCCCCCGGGATACACTGGCTGCGGATGCCGCTGCCGTTCGCCCTCGACCACATCAATTTGTGGCTCATCGAGGACGGCACGGCGGACGATCCGTCCTGGACCATTGTCGACAGCGGCATGCTGCACGACCAGACCAAGGAGTTGTGGCGCGCGTTGTTCGGGGGTGCCATGGCCGGGCGCAAGGTCGGGCGCGTTATCGTCACCCATTTCCACCCCGACCATATCGGCCTCGCCGGCTGGCTCGTACAGGAACTCGGCTGCGAGTTGTGGATCAGCCGCACCGAATGGCTGATGCACGCGATGCTCTATTTCGACGATTCGGCGGTGCTGCACAATTCGCAAATCCAGGCCTATCGCGAAAACGGCCTGGGGGCCGATTGGACCGAGGCCATGGTTGGCCGCGGCAACAGCTATCGGAAAGTCGTCAGCCAGGCGCCGATGAGCTATGTGCGCATCGCCGACGGCGACGAGATCGAGATCGGCGGCCGGATCTGGCGGGTCATCGTCGGTACCGGGCATGCGCCCGAGCACGCCTGCCTCTACTGCCCGCGCGCCGGCGTGCTGATATCGGGCGACCAGATCCTGCCCAAGATCACGCCCAACATCAGCCTTTGGGCGGGCGATCGCGAGGCCGACCCGCTGGGCGACTATCTGGGCTCGCTGTCCAAATTCCGGAATCTGCCGGCCGAAACGCTGGTTTTGCCCTCCCACAATCTGCCGTTCACCGGCATCGAGGCGCGGCTCGATCAGCTCGCCCACCACCACGACCAACGCCTCGACGATATCGTCGCCGCCTGCGCCCACCCGAAATCCGCCGCCGATATACTTTCGGTCCTGTTCAAGCGTCAAATGGATGTCCACCACATCGGCTTTGCCATGGGTGAGAGTCTGGCCCACCTGGCCCATCTTCGCCATCTTGGCCGGGTCGAGAAGGTCCGGCGCGACGACGGCATCATCGCCTATCGGCAACCCGCCGGCTGAACCCGCCGGAACCGGCGGTCCCGGTCGTCTGAATTTGCCCGCGATCACGATAACTTGTCCGCAATCGCCCCTTGACCTTGCAATTCAATTTGAGTAGCAAGGCTGACTTGTGCCTCAATGCAATAAATCCAGTAGGATAGGAGGCCAGGGGGGCTAGCGGTAACGGAGGCCGTGGCGGAAATTCGCCGCGCGCTGCCGGGAAAACGGTCAAAATGACCGCATGTCGCCGTCTCCTGCCGATCCGGCACCGTGCCGGTCCCAGACGGAGGAAACGATGGCGAGCGCCGATACATTTCCGAAGATCCTCGAGGATAACGCCGTCAAGTGGGCCGACAACCCCGCGATGCGGGAAAAGGAATACGGCATCTGGCAGACCGCGACCTGGAGCCAGGCGCGCGACAACGTACGCGACATGGCGTGCGGCTTCGCGGCGCTCGGGCTCAAGCGCGGCGAGAAGATCGCCGTTATCGGGGATAACCGGCCGAATCTCTATTGGTCCATGGCGGCGGCGCAGGCCATCGGCGCGATCCCGGTGCCGGTCTACCAGGATTCCGCGGCGCCGGAAATGAAGTACGTTCTCGACCACGCCGAAGCGCGTTTCGTGCTGGGCGAGGATCAGGAGCAGGTCGACAAGCTGGTCGAGATCATCGGCGACTGCCCGAAGCTCGAGACCATCATTTTCGACCAACATCGCGGCATGCGGAACTACGACCTGCCGAACCTGCACAGCCTCGAGGAGGTGATGGCCAAGGGCCGGGAGCTACAGGCCGAGAAGCCCGACTTCTACGCCGGCGAGATCGCCAAGTCGAAGGGATCCGACACCGCCATCCTGCTGTACACGTCGGGCACCACGGGCCAGCCCAAGGGCGTGCTGTTGAGCTTCGACAACCTCATCATCAGCGCCAAAAATCACAGGGCCTTCGAGGAAATCCGGGTGGACGACAACGTATTGGCCTATATGCCGCCGGCCTGGGTGGGCGACAACTTCTTCAATGTGGCCGAATCCTACGTCAGCGGCTTTTGCGTCAACTGCCCGGAAAGTTCCGCCACCGTGATGCAGGATTTGCGCGAGATCGGCCCGACCTATTTCTTCGCGCCGCCGGCCATCTTCGAGAGCATCCTGACCACCGTCATGATCCGCATGCAGGACGCGAGTTGGCTCAAACGCAAGACGTTCGATTATTTTATGAAGCTCGCCGGCCGCGTCGGCATCTCGATCATGGAAAACAGGCCGGTCTCGGCCATGGACCGCTTGCTTTACTGGCTCGGATCGGTCCTGATCTACGGACCACTCAAGAACACGCTCGGCTTCTCACGGGTGCGCCTGGCCTACACCGGTGGCGAAGCGGTCGGGCCCGACATCTTCGATTTCTTCCGCTCGTTGGGCATGAATCTGAAACAGCTGTACGGCAGCACCGAGGCGTCCGTGGCGGTCACTATGCAGCCCGACGGACAGGTGCGGGCCGACACGGTCGGTGTCCCGGTCGACGGTGTCGAGCTCAAGGTCGCTGACAGCGGCGAAGTGATGTTCCGCAGCCCGGGCGTTTTTCTGGAATATTATAAGAACCCCGAGGCGACCAGAGAGACCAAAACCGAGGACGGTTGGGTCATGACCGGCGACGCCGGCATCATCGATCATGACGGGCATCTGAGGATCATCGACCGCGCCAAGGACGTGGGCAAGCTCAAGGATGGCACGATCTTCGCGCCCAAATACATCGAGAACAAGCTCAAGTTCTTCCCCTTCGTGCGCGAGGCGGTGGCGTTCGGCGCCGATCGCGATTTCGTCACCGTGATGATCAGCATCGACCTCGAGGCCGTGGGCAACTGGGCCGAGCGGCGCAACCTGGCCTATGGCGGCTATCAGGATCTGGCGAACCGCGAAGAGGTGTACGACCTGTTGCGGGAGAACATCGAGAAGGTCAACGGGGACCTCGCCGAGGACGAAGCGCTGGCGGGGTCGCAGATTCGTCGTTTCGTTCTGCTGCACAAGGATCTCGACGCCGACGACGGCGAGCTAACGCGAACCCGCAAGGTGCGCCGCCGCTTCGTCGGCGAGAAGTACCAGCGGATCATCGACGCCCTGTATTCGGACCAGGACCACGTCAATGTCGAGGCACAGGTGACGTTCGAGGACGGGCGCAGCGGCACGATCAAGGCCGACCTCAAGATCCGCGACGCCAAGGCCGTCAAGGCCATGGATGCCGCCGGCGAATTGCGTAAAGCGAGCTAGCCGAACATCCCCGACATGACCTTATCCGCCAAGAACCTCGGCGACGTTCTGCTCTCGGTCGAGAATATTTCGCTCGCCTTCGGCGGCGTCCAGGCAATCGACGGCGTGAGCTTCGATATCCGCGAACGCGAAATCCTCGCCATCATCGGCCCCAACGGCGCCGGCAAGACGTCGATGCTGAACTGCATCAACGGCTTCTACCATCCGCAGGACGGTACCATCACCTACAAGGGCGCCGCCCGAAAGCAAATGCGGCCGCACGTGGCGGCCAGCCAGGGCATCGCGCGGACCTTCCAGAACGTTGCGCTGTTCCGGGGCATGAGCACGCTCGACAACATTATGACGGGCAGGCTCCTCAAGATGAAGGGCAACATTCTCCTCGAGGCGCTTTATGTCGGGCCGGCGCGCAGGCAGGAGATGGCACACCGCGAGTTCGCCGAGCACATCATCGATTTTCTCGAAATCCAGGATATCCGGCGCACGCCGGTGGGGCGCCTGCCGTACGGATTGCAGAAGCGGGTGGAGCTGGGCCGGGCCTTGGCGGCCGAGCCGGACCTGCTGCTGCTCGACGAGCCGATGGCCGGCATGAACGTCGAGGAGAAGGAGGACATGTGCCG
>CBDVDY010000221.1:0-5248 GCA_965372875.1 uncultured Alphaproteobacteria bacterium
GTGCACGACAAGATGGGCGAGCGCCTGGCCAACAACGCCGAGCTGGTTTTCCAGGATTGTTTCGTGCCCGACGAAAACGTCATCGGCGAGGCCGGCAAGGGATTCCAGGTGCTGGCCGAATTTTTCCCGCAGAGCAATGCGTACGCCGGCGCCAGCGCGCTTGGGGTCGCCGTCGCCGCCTACGAGAAGGCGGTCGACTGGGCGAAAATCCGCGTCCAGGGCGGCAAGCCGCTGATCGAGCACGACGGCATAAGGGCGCAGCTCGCCGAGATGCGCATGCTGATCGACGCCTCGCGCTCGTATATCCACCGCGCCTGCTGGCTGGCCGACCATCAGGAACACGGCTGGGACAAGACGCTCGGCGCGCTGCCCAAGGTCATGGCCTCGCAGGCCGCCTGGAAGATCGCCACCTGGTGTCTCGAGATCCATGGCGGGCACGGCTACATGAAGGAATTCGGCGTCGAGAAACTGGTGCGCGACGCCGCCGCCTTCCTGCATTCCGACGGCGTCAACCGGACGCTGTTCCTCAAGGCCGCGAATTTCATGTTCCGGGATTAGAGTGCGGGAGCGCGTCCGATGAAAGCCATGGTCCTGGAGGAGCCCAGGCGGATCGAACGGCGGGACGCGGACCGCCCGGAAAGGCACGACGGCGAGGTCCTGGTCAAGGTCGGCTTCAGCGGCATCTGCGGCACCGACGAGAAGATCTATGGCGGCTTCATGCCGGCGCGCTATCCGCTGGTCATGGGCCACGAGATCACCGGCGCGATCGCCGAGGGCGAGGGCTGGGACGGCTCGGGGCCCGGCACCCGCGTCATCGTCGATCCCACGGTGTTCTGCGGCGACTGTTTCCATTGCCGCATCGGCCAGACCAATCTTTGCCCGCACGGCGAGCTCCTGGGGCGGGAGCGGGACGGCGGGTTCGCGGAGTACGTCACGGCGCCCCGGGAGAACGTCTTTCCACTGCCGGACGAGGTGAACGACAAGGAAGCGGCCTTTATCCAGGTGTTCAGCACCTGCGTGCACGCCCAGCGTCTGGCGCCGGTCTCGCCGGGCGAATCGGTCGTCGTGCTCGGGCTCGGCGTGACCGGGCAGCTCCACGTGCAGCTGGCCAAGGCCGCCGGCGCCGAGCCCGTCATCGGCATCACGCGCAGCGCCTGGAAACGCGATCTGGCGGATAATTTCGGCGCCGATCTGACGCTGGCGCCGGGCGGGGACACGAAAAAGCGGGTGCTCGAGGCGACCGACGGGCGCGGCGCCGATCTGGTCATCGAGACGGCGGGCCGGGTCTCGGTACTGGCCCAGTGCATCGATCTGGTGCGCGTCGGCGGCCGCGTGGTGCCGTTCGGCATCTACACCGAGACCGAGGGCAAGCTGCCGTTTTATGATTTCTATTACAAGGAGTTGCAGATCATCGCCGGGCGCGCGTCGAAGGGCGAATCGTTCCCGGCCAGCATCGATCTGGTGCGCCGGGGCGTGGTCCGGCTGGAGCCCTTGATCACCCACGTCCTGCCCCTGGACGAGCTCGACCGCGCCATCAATATGCTGTCCGCCGAGGAAGAGGGCCGCATGAAGGTGATCCTGGAAAACTAAGGGCGCTGGCGCGGCGGCGCTGCGTGATGGTATTGATTGGCGGCGTGATCGGCCCGAAAATCGCGTCGGTTCAAGGGCAGGAGTCTGAGCATGGCCGAAATCACCACCCTCGGGGAAGCGGTCGCCGGGTTGATCCAGGACGGCGATTCCGTGGCCATGGAGGGCTTCACCCACCTGATTCCGCACGCCGCCGGGCACGAGGTGATCCGCCAGGAGAAGCGCGACCTGACGCTCATCCGCATGACGCCGGACGTGATCTACGACCAGATCATCGGCATGGGCTGCGCCCGGAAGCTGGTCTTCTCGTGGGGCGGCAACCCGGGCGTGGGCTCGCTGCACCGGATGCGCGACGCGGTCGAGAACGGCTGGCCGCAGAGGCTGGAGATCGAGGAGCGCACGCACGCCGACATGGCCAACGCCTATGCCGCCGGCGCCAGCAACCTGCCCTTCGCGGTGCTGCGGGGCTATACCGGCTCCGACCTGCCGAAGCACAATGCGAACATCAAGTTCATCCACTGTCCCTTCACCGGCGAGCGCCTGGCGGCGGTGCCGTCGGTCCGGCCCGACGTGGCGGTGATCCACGCGCAGCAGGCCGACCGCAAGGGCAACGTGCTGTTGTGGGGCATCGCCGGCGTGCAGAAGGAAGCGGTGCTGGCGGCCCAGCGCGCCATCGTCACGGTCGAGGAAGTGGTCGACGAATTCGACCCGCCGGCCAACTCGGTTTATCTGCCGGGCTGGGTGATCGACGCGGTCTGCGTGGTGCCGCGCGGCGCGCGCCCGTCCTACGCCCAGGGTTACTATGGCCGCGAAAATTCCTTTTACCGGGCTTGGGACCGGATCGCCCGCGAGCGCGACACCTTCCGCGACTGGATGCGGCGCCACGTGCTGGATACGGTTGACTGGCGGGGCTTCGAGGCAAGCCTGGAAGCGGAGGCGGCCCATGCCTGACGCGAACGAAACCGCCGTCCGCGCGCTCGGCTTCAGCACGGACGAGATGATGACGATTGCGGCCTCCCGCATGCTCGAGCGCGACTATGTCTGCTTTGTCGGCATCGGGCTGCCGAGCGCCGCCGCCAATCTGGCCCGGCTCACGCACGCGCCGGACGTAGTGCTGATCTACGAATCCGGCACCATCGGCGCCCGGCCCGACGTGCTGCCGCTGTCGATCGGCGACGGCGAGCTGGCGGAATCGGCCGACACCTTGATCGCGGTGCCCGAGATATTCCGCTATTGGCTGCAGGGCGGGCGGGTCGACGTGGGATTTCTCGGTGCCGCCCAGATCGACCGCTTCGCCAACATCAACACCACGGTGATCGGCGATTACGACAAGCCCAAGGTGCGCCTGCCGGGCGCCGGCGGCGCCACCGAGATCGCCATCTCCGCGGGCCAGGTGTTCATCATGCTGCGCCAGAGCAAGCGCGCCTTCGTCGATAAACTGGGCTTTATCACCTCGGCCGGCCATTTGGACGGCGGCGACGCCCGCGAGCGCGCGAATCTGCCGGGCCGGGGCCCGATGGCGGTGATTACCGACCTCGGCATCCTGACGCCCGAGCGCAAGACGAAGGAGCTGACGCTCACCAGTCTGCACCCGGGCGCCACCATCGAGCAGGCGGTGGCGGCCACCGGCTGGCCGCTCAAGGTGGCCGAGGATATTGCCGAGACGCCGGCGCCCTCGGAGACCGAACTCACGGCGCTGCGGGATCTCAACCAGCGCTCCGCCGCCGCCCACGAAGGTCAATGAGGCGAGGCCGCCGAGCGGACACGGAATAGCCGCGCGCCGCCGCGCGGGGCAATCGCCCAAGGGACGGACAATGCACGCATTCACCTACGAAACGTTCCCCGCCCGGGTGGTCTTCGGCGCCGGCAGCCTGGCGCAACTGCCCGACGAGGTGGCGCGCCTGGGTGCCGGCAATGCGCTGGTCCTGTGCACGCCCGAGCAGCGCGCGCAGGCCGAGGATGCCGCCCGGCGGCTCGGCAAGCGGTCGGTCGGCATTTACGACAAGGCGGCGATGCACGTCCCCATAGAGGTCGCCAAGGCGGCCCGCGACGCGGCGCGGCGCATGGGCGCCGATTGCTGCGTGGCCGTGGGCGGCGGCTCGACCACCGGCCTCGGCAAGGCCATCGCGCTGGAATCCGGCCTGCCCATCGTCGCCGTGCCGACGACCTATGCGGGCTCCGAGATGACCACGATCTGGGGCCTGACCGAGGCCGGCAGGAAGCGCACCGGGCGCGACCCGCGGGTGCTGCCGCGCGCCGTGATCTACGATCCCGAACTGACCTTGAGCCTGCCGCCCGCCATCGCCGGCCCATCGGGCATGAACGCCGTCGCCCATGCGGTGGAGGCGCTGTATGCCGATAATGGCAACCCGATCATTTCGATGATGGCCGAGGAAAGCATCCGCGCGCTCGGCGCCAGCCTGCCGAAAGTCGTGCGCGCGCCCGACGACATCGAAGCGCGCTCGGACGCGCTCTATGGCGCCTGGCTCGCGGGCGCGGCGCTGGGTACGGTGGGCATGGCGCTGCATCACAAGCTCTGCCACGTCCTCGGCGGCAGCTACAACTTGCCGCACGCCGAGGTCCACACCGTGATCATCCCCCATGCCGCCGCCTACAATCGCCAAGCCGCGCCCGAGGCGATGGCGCGGGTGGCCCGCGCATTGGGCGCGTCGGCGGCGGACGAGGCGCCCGGCGCGCTTTACGATCTGGCCGTGGCGGTGGGCGCCAAGGTGGCGCTCAAGGACATCGGCATGAAGGAAGAGAATTTGGACAAGGCGGCCGAATTCGCGGCCATCAACCCCTATTACAATCCCGAGCCGGTGACCCGCGACGGACTCCGCGCGTTGCTCGACGACGCCTATTTCGGCCGGCGGCCGGGATAGAGCGGGGCGACTTGCCATCCTCCGCCGCGCGCGTATCCTGCATTCGGAAATCGAAATCCACCGCCGAGGAAGCCACCCCATGAGCGATCTGTCCGCCTTTCCGATCAGCAAACGTTGGCCGGCACAACATCCCGACCGCATTCAGCTCTATTCCCTGCCGACGCCCAACGGCGTGAAAATCTCCATCGCGCTCGAGGAGCTGGGGCTGCCCTACGAGGCCCATCGGGTGTCCTTCGGCGCGAACGATCAGACGACGCCGGAATTCCTCTCGCTCAACCCCAACGGCAAAATCCCCGCCATCATCGATCCGGACGGGCCGGGCGGCAAACCGCTGCCGTTGTTCGAGTCCGGCGCCATCCTGATTTATCTGGCGGAGAAAACCGGCAAGCTGATCCCCGCCGACCCGGCCGGGCGCATCGAATGCATTCAGTGGCTGATGTTTCAGATGGGCGGCATCGGCCCGCTGTTCGGCCAGTTCGGCCATTTCTTCAAATTCGCCGCCGACAAGATCAGCGATCCCTATCCGACCGACCGCTATACCGCCGAAACGCGGCGGCTGCTGAGTGTATTGGAAGGAAGGTTGGACGGACGCGACTACATCATGGGGGATCAATACACCATAGCGGATATCGCCATCTTCCCCTGGGTACGCGTGCTGGGCGGCTTCTACGACGCGGCCGAGAAGCTGGCATTGAGCGACTACCCCAAGGTCATGGCGCACGTGGACCGCTGCGTCGCGCGCCCGGCCGTGGAAAAGGGGCTGGTCACGCCCGCGCAGG
>CBDVDY010000222.1:0-5246 GCA_965372875.1 uncultured Alphaproteobacteria bacterium
AGGGCAGAAGCGTTCCACGGACATCATGCTCCTGGCGCCGGAAAATTGCAATTGGAGCGGGCATCGTCGCGTATTGGCCGCGCCCTCGCGCCCGATCCATGCAAGACCTGACGGGCTTGGGCGCACCTGCTATCATGCCGGGCGACCTCGGCCGCGAGGCGCGCGCGGGAGGTATGAATGACCAACATCATTATCCTCGGCGCCGGCAAGATCGGCGGCGCCATCGGCGAGTTGCTGCTGGAGGCGGGCGACTACCGGGTCGCCATCGCCGACAGCGACGCGGCCTCGCTCGATCTGGTGCGCCACGACGGCATCGACGCAAGCCAGGCCGACCTTGCCGACCCGGCGGCGCTGGCCAAATGCCTCGACGGAAACGACGTGGTGGTGAGCGCGCTGCCCTTCTACCTCAACCCGGCGGTGGCGCGGGCGGCGCGCGAGGCGGGCGCGCACTATTTCGACCTCACCGAGGACGTCGAGACCAGCCGCGTGGTCAAGACGGTGGCCAAGGGCGCGGAGACGGCGTTCGTGCCGCAATGCGGGCTGGCGCCCGGATTCATTTCCATCGCCGCCTACGATATGACCATGAAGTTCGAATCCCTGCGCGACGTTCACATGCGCGTGGGCGCGCTGCCGCAATTCCCGGTGAACGCGCTCAAATACAACCTGACCTGGAGCACCGACGGGCTGATCAACGAATACTGCAACCCGTGCGACGCGATCCACGACGGCAGGCGGGTCGAGGCGCTGGCGCTCGAGGGGCTCGAGCACTTCTCGCTCGACGGCGTACATTACGAGACCTTCAACACCTCGGGCGGGCTGGGCACGCTGGCCGAAACCCTCGACGGCCGCGTCGACAGCCTCAACTACAAGACGGTGCGCTATCCCGGCCACCGCGACATGGTGAAGATGATGGTCCGCGACCTGCGGCTCGGCGAGCGGCGCGAGGTGTTCCGCGACGTGCTCGAGGCGGCGGTACCGATGACCAAACAGGACGTGGTATTGATCTTCGTCACGGTGAGCGGCGACCAGGAAGGAAGGTTGACGCAGGAATCCTACGCCAAGAAAATCTACTCCAGCGAAATACGCGGCAAGGTCTGGAGCGCCATCCAGATTACCACGGCCGCCGGAATCTGCGCCATGGTCGATCTGCACCGGGACGGCAAACTGCCGCGCAAGGGATTTGTCCGGCAGGAGCAGGCTCGGCTCGGCGATTTCCTGGAAAACCGCTTCGGCCGCCACTATGCCTGAAGCGGCGACGGCCGCCGGGAGCCGGCCGGAAATCGCCTGAAAAACCGGCGCTAACCGTGGCCGATCGGGCGTTTGCACTATTTCAATTGGTTATGTGCGAGCGTCGATCTGTGATAACGTCGGAAAAGCCAGGGGATATATGGGACAAACGGGTCGGAGCGGCCGGCCGCAATGCGCGGGCCGGTGGGTCTTGGCTGTTGGCTTTTGCCCGCCCGGTGGCTTTGAAATGATCGTAACTGGATTGGGTCGGAAACCGTTGCATGGCGACTGAGAAGGGCAACAGGCGTTTATTGCGCGCCGTTCTGTTTACCCTGGGACCGGTGGTCGTGCTGGCCACGGGCGGCTATTTCTATGCCGTCTCGGGCCGCTACGTCGCGACCGAGAATGCCTACGTCAAGTTCGACATCATCGAGGTCAGCGCCGACGTTTCGGGCCGCGCGATCGAGGTCGCCGTCGGCGACAACCAGCGCGTCCGGCGCGGCGATCTCCTGTTCCGCATCGACCCCGAGCCGTTCGCCATCGAACTCGCCCGCGCCGAGGCGGAGATGGCCGCCGTGCGCAACGAGGTTGCGTCGCTGCGGGCCGGTTACCGCCAGGCGGCGCTGGAGCTCAAGGAAGCGATGGAGAGCATCTCCTTCCTCCAGCGCGAGTTCGGCCGTCAGAAACGGCTGCGCGCCAAGGGCGTGGCCTCGGCCTCGAAATACGACGAGGCCCAGTACAAGCTGATCACCGCGCGCCAGAGGATGGAAGCGGTGCGCGAGCGGGGCAATACGATTCTCGCCGAGCTGGGCGGCGATATCGATGCGTCGCCGGACACGCATCCCCTGTATCTGCAGGCCGTGGCCACGCGCGACCGCGCCCAGCTCGACCTCGAGGACACGACGGTGCGCGCCTCCGCCGACGGTGTGGTCTCGAACGTGCGCCTGCAGGTGGGCGAGCACGTCGAGGCGGCGGCCTCGATCTTCACCCTGATCCGCGGCTCGGATCCTTGGATCGAGGTCAATCTCAAGGAGACGCAGCTCACTTACGTGCGCGTCGGCCAGCCGGCGACGCTCGTGCTTTCGACCTATCCCGACATCGTCTGGCACGCGCGGGTCGAGTCCATCAGCCCGGCGACCGGCGCCGAATACGCCCTGCTGCCGCCGCAGAACGCCACCGGCAACTGGGTCAAGGTGGTTCAACGCATCCCGGTGCGGCTCGACATCGAGCAGCAGCCGGGACGCCCGCCGCTGCGCGCCGGCATGACCGCCGAGGTTTCCATCGATACCGGGCGCGAGACGAGCTTTGCCGGCTGGCTGCGTTCGGCCCTGGCGGGCACCCAAGACAAGGTCCAAGACAGGGAATGAGCGAAGCGGAATCCGGGGCGCGAGCACCGGGAACCGCGCTGGAGACCGCGCCGCGGCGCGGCCTCATTCTGGCCACGGCGATGCTGGCCACGGCGATGTCGGCGATCGATTTGACCATCGCCGGCGTGGCGCTGCCCCACATGCAGGGCTCGTTCTCGGTGACCCAGGACCGCATTGCCTGGGTGCTGACCTCGTATATCGTCGCCACCGCCGTGGCGCTTCCGGCAACCGGCTGGCTCAGCGCGCGGTTCGGCCGCCGGCGCCTGTTCGTGGTGGCGCTTGTCGGCTTCACCTTGACCTCGGCGTTGTGCGGGCTGGCGCGTTCACTCGAGACCGAAGTCCTGTACCGCGCCATGCAGGGCCTGTTCGGGGCGCCGCTGGTGCCGCTGAGCCAAGCCATCATCATGGACAGCTTTCCGCGCGAACAGCACGGAAAAGCCCTTGGCATCTGGGGGCTGGGACTGATGCTGGGCCCGATTCTCGGACCGACGCTGGGCGGCTACCTGACCGAGGAGTACGGCTGGCCCTACATCTACTACATCAACGTGCCGATCGGCATCGTCACCGCCATCGGCGTGATCGTGGCGCTGCCGCGCACCGACAGGGACAAGGACGCCTCGCTCGACTGGTTTGGCTTCCTTACGCTCGGCCTGGGAATAGCGTCGCTGCAGCTGATGCTCGACCGCGGCGAGCGGCTCGACTGGTTCGATTCGTTCGAGATCGCCGCCGAGGCGGCGATGGCGGCGCTCTGTTTCTACTGGTTCGTCGTCCACATCGCCACCGGGCGCAACACCTTTCTCTCGCGCGATCTGCTCAAGGACCGCAATTTCGTTACCGGGCTTCTCCTCGTGTTCCTATTCGGCTTCGTGCTGTTGCCGCCCTTGATGCTGCTGCCGCCGTTCCTGCAGGATTTACGCAATTACCCCGTGGCCTACACCGGCGTAATGGTCTCGGTCCGCGGCTTCGGCGTGCTGTTCGGCATGCAGCTCGGGGGCTATCTGGTGGGCCGCTCCGATACCCGAATCGTCCTGCTGATCGGCATCGTCGCCTTTATGGTCGGCGGCTGGCCGATGACGCAGTGGACCCTCGAGGTCGGCGAATGGGACATCATCTGGACCGGCATCGTGCAGGGCTTTGGCCTGGGATTGTTTTACGTGCCGCTCCTCGCCGCTTCGTTCTCCACCCTGCCGGCGCGGCTGAGGACCGAAGGCACCGGATTTTTCCAGCTCATGAGGAACGTCGGCAGCAGCATCAGCGTAACCATCTTCGCCATGGTGCTGGTGCGCAACACCACGGTGAGCCGCGCGGGTCTGGTCGAAAACGTGAGCCCGTACAACCCGGCCTTTCGTCAACCGCAATTCGGCGACGCCTGGAGTCTCACCAGCCCGAAGGGTCTGGCCGCGCTCGACAACGAGATCACCCGGCAGGCGGCGATGATCGCCTACGCCAACGATTTCTACCTCATCGTGCTTGTCTCGCTGGCGGTGGTGCCGCTGATCTTCCTCATGCGGCCACCGCCGGTGACCAAATAGTAATTCCAAGATGGCGGGCGGCACGCGTATGCTGTGGCCGGACCTCGGGGAAATATTCGGGAGACCGTCATGGGCGAGTGGATCGAGACCTATCGCGGCGCGGTGCTGGCCTCGGAGTACGACCCCGAATCGCACATGAACACGCAGCTCTATACCGCGCGCTTCGACCAGGCGACCTGGTTCCTCCTCTCGTCGGTCGGCATCACGCCCGAGGCCATGAAAAAGCGCAAGCGGCGGGTCGCCGTCATGCGCCAGAATCTGGAGTTCAAGCAGGAGCTCAAGGGCGGCCAGCTCGTCGTCATCAAGAGCGGGGTCATGTCGGTCGGCGAAAAGTATCTGCGCTTCGTGCACCGCATGCTGGACGGCGTCAGCGGCGATATGGTGGCGACCGACGACTGCACCGCGGTCGAGGCCGACCTGAAATCGGGCAAATCCCGCAAGCTCCCGCCCGAGGTGCGCCAGGCGGCCGAGGTCCACGTGGTGACGCGGCGGTTCGAGGACTGATCAGCAAGACTCTCCCAGGACGTCCGCGCGGCGGCGGGCTTGCGCGATTTCGCCGGCGCTCATCTCCCGGGCGACCTCGTCCCGCCGCGCCGCCGCCCAGTCGCTGCCCTGGCGCGCCGCGAGTTCGAGCCAGGCATGGGCCGCCACCCGATCGCGGGCGATGCCCTGCCCGCGCGCCAGCATGTCGCCCAGATTGAGCCGCGCCACCCGGTGCCCGGCGCGCGCCGCGCGCTCGTACCATTCGGCGGCGGCGCGCGGATCGCGGGCGACGCCGAAACCGCTGGCATATAGTCCCGCGAGCCCGGCCTGCGCCTCGGCGTTACCGGCCTCGGCCAGCGGCCGCCAGGCGGACAGGGTGGCCGCATAGTCGCCGGCATCGTAGGCGCGCAGGCCTTCGGTGAAAGCGGCGTTCCCGGATTCGGCGGTCATGCCGCCGCCGGAAAGCGCCAGCACCGCGACAAAAACCAAAGACTGGAAAGATCGGAAAAGGACCTGTCGACCCATGATCCGGGCCTCGTTCTTCGCCCCTCGCCCTTCGACACGCTCAGGACGAGGAAGATTGGAATCAGAAAATTCGCGACAATGCCCTCGGCCCGAGCCTACGGATTTAACCACA
>CBDVDY010000223.1:0-5229 GCA_965372875.1 uncultured Alphaproteobacteria bacterium
CCGACGCACCGAAATCCGGCGAACGCCTGTTCTCGGACGCGGCGTTGCCGCTCGAGGCCCTTAAATCGCTGGACGCCGATCTGCGCCTGAAGGTGGCGAAGCTGGTTGCCGGCGGCGCAGAGATCGCAAACCTCGACCTCAAGCTCGCGCTCGCGGGCGGCCGGCTGGAACTCAAACCGCTGGCGGGCGAGGTCGCGGGCGGCACCGTCGCGGGCGCTATCGTCCTCGACGCGCGCCGGCCGGAGGCGCGGCTTGCCGTCGATCTCAAGCTCCGGCGCATCGCCCTCGGCCCGCTGAGCCAACAGATTCTCGGCTCCGAAATCATGCGCGCGCCGCTCAACGCCGATATCGAGGTGGGCGGACGGGGACGATCGATGCACGCCATCGCCGCCAGCCTCGGCGGCCGGGTAACGGCCATTGCCGGCCAGGGCCAATTCGACGACACGTCGTTCAGCCTTTTGTCGACCGATTTGCTGAACGCGATCACGCCCTGGGCGGCGCAAAAGCGGCTCGGGCTCACCTGCCTGGTGGCGGATTTCGTCATCGCCAAGGGCGTGGCGCGGCGCCGGGTTCTGCTGGTCGATACCACGCGGGCGGCGATCGTCGGGCGAAAGGGCGGGTCGATCGATCTGGGCAGGGAACGGGTGGATTTGCTGCTCGACCCCCATACCAAGGGCGTCAGCGTCGCCAGCGTGGTCGCCGTGCCGATCCGCGTCGAGGGACCGCTGGCCTCGCCGAATGTTTATCCCGATCCGGCGGAAACCCTGAAAAACGCGGTCCTTTCGCCCCTCACTCTTGCCGACAAGGCGGGCGGCGTGCTCGGCGCGGTCGGCGACATCGCCGGGTCGGTGGGCTCGGTGATCGGGCTCGGCGGCGGCGCGAGGAAATCCGAAGCGGCCGCCAGCCGCTGCCCCGATGCGCTGGCCGCGGTCGAAGCCGGCCGGCCCTGGCCGGGCGCCGCGAGCGCGGCATCCGGCGCGGCCCAGGCCGATGCCGCGCCAGACCCCACCGAGGAGTCCGGCGGCGTCGGCAAGGCGCTCGAGGATGTCGGCGAGGGCGTCGGCGACGCGCTCAAGAGCATCGGCAGGGGCATCGGCAACATCTTCAAGTGAAACGGTTCTATCGCGAGGTCGCTGTGCGGGAGGCGGACGGCGGCATCGGTGTGCGTCTGGACGGCCGGCCGATCAAGACTCCGGCCAAGGCGGCGCTGCTGCTGCCGACGGCGGCGCTGGCCGAAGCCATTGCCGGCGAATGGCGCGCGCAGAAGCAGGATATCGATCCGCTCGCCATGCCGCTCACGCGCCTTGCCAACACCGCCATCGACCGGGTCGCGCCGCGCCGCGCCGAAGTGATCGAGGAGATATTGGCCTATGGCGGCAGCGATCTCGTCTGCTACCGGGTGGAGCGGCCGGCCGAGCTCGCCGCCAGGCAGGCCTCTGTTTGGCAGCCGCTTCTCGACTGGCTGGCGGCGCAACACGGCGCCCGGCTCGAGACATTGTTCGGCGTCACGCACCAGGCGCAGCCGCAAGCGGCGCTCGATGCGCTCGGGCGCGCGGTCGATTGCTTCGCCGACATGGAGCTGGCTGCGTTGCATTCGGCGACCAGCGCCTCGGGATCCCTGGTGGTAGCACTCGCGCTCGCCGCCCGCCGGATCGATGCCGAGGCCGCGTTCACGGCCAGCCAGCTCGAGGAAGCCTTTCAGGCGGAGCGCTGGGGCGAGGACGAAGAGGCCGCGCAGCGCCAGGCCGAGCTCAGGGCCGATCTCGCGGCGGCGGCGGATTTCATCGATTATTGCCGTGCCTGACGGCCGCGTCCGCCATTCGGCCCGCGGATTTCGGCTAGACTGGCGCTCGCGCACGCAAAATGCTATCTGCTTGCGCGACTTTCGCGGGCTTCAACTTGGCTGCGTACAAGGAGACGCCGATGCAGGAAATCCTCCGGAAACTTGAAAAAAAGCGCGAGGCGGCACGGGCCGGCGGCGGCAAGCGGCGCATCGAGTCGCAGCACGCCAAGGGCAAGCTGACCGCGCGCGAGCGCATCGAGCTGCTG
This sequence comes from uncultured Alphaproteobacteria bacterium, assembly GCA_965372875.1. Classification (GTDB taxonomy): domain Bacteria; phylum Pseudomonadota; class Alphaproteobacteria; order CBDVDY01; family CBDVDY01; genus CBDVDY01. Next base: position 2,050 of record CBDVDY010000223.1, read on the forward strand.
CTCGATCCCGAAAGTTTCGAGGAATTCGGCATGTTCGTCGAGCACCGGAGCAGCGATTTCGGCATGGCCGAGCGGAAGATTCCGGGCGACGGCGTGGTCACCGGCTGGGGCACCGTCAACGGCCGCAAGGTGTTCGTCTTCAGCCAGGATTTCACCGTGTTCGGCGGCTCGCTCTCGGAGGCGCACGCCGAGAAGATCTGCCGAATCATGGACCAGGCGATGAAGGTCGGCGCGCCCGTGATCGGCCTCAACGATTCCGGCGGCGCCCGCATCCAGGAGGGCGTGGCATCGCTCGGCGGCTACGCCGAGGTGTTCCAGCGCAACGTGCTGGCCTCGGGCGTGATACCGCAAATCTCGGTGATCATGGGGCCGTGCGCCGGCGGCGCCGTGTATTCGCCGGCGATGACCGATTTCATCTTCATGGTCAAGGACAGCTCCTACATGTTCGTCACCGGCCCCGAAGTGGTCAAGACCGTGACCCACGAGGAGGTGACGCACGAGGAACTGGGCGGCGCGGTCACCCACAACAGCAAGTCGGGCGTCGCCGACCAGGCTTTTGAGAACGACGTGGAAGCCCTGCTGCAGGTGCGCCGCTTCGTGGATTTCCTGCCCTCCTCGAACCGCCAACGCGCGCCGGTTCGGCCGACCGCCGACGATCCCGCCCGGGTCGAGAAATCGCTCGACACCCTGGTCCCGGGCAATCCCAACAAACCATACGATATCAAGGAGTTGATCGAAAAAATTGCGGACGAGGGCGATTTCTTCGAGCTCATGCCCGATTACGCCAGGAACATCGTCGTCGGCTTCGGCCGCATGCGCGGGGCGAGCGTGGGCTTCGTCGCCAACCAGCCGATGGTGCTGGCCGGCTGCCTCGACATCGCCTCGGCGACCAAGGGCGCGCGCTTCGTCCGCTTCTGCGACGCCTTCGACATTCCCATCGTCACGCTGGTCGACGTGCCGGGCTTCCTGCCGGGCACGGCGCAGGAATACGGCGGCATCATCAAGCACGGGGCCAAGCTGCTCTACGCCTTCGCCGAGGCGACGGTGCCCAAGATCACGGTGATCACGCGCAAGGCCTATGGCGGCGCCTACGACGTGATGAGCTCCAAGCATCTGCGCGGCGACGTCAATTACGCCTGGCCAACGGCCGAGATCGCGGTGATGGGGTCCAAGGGCGCGGTCGAGATCATCTTCCGCGAGGACCGCGACGATGCCGCCAAGATCGACGCGCGGGCCGAGGAATACCGCGAGAAATTCGCCAACCCCTTCATCGCCGGGCACCGCGGCTATATCGACGACGTCATCATGCCGCGCGACACCCGCAAGCGCATTTGCGGCGCGCTCGACATGCTCAAGGACAAGAAGCTCGAGAACCCGTGGAAGAAGCATGGCAACATCCCGCTTTAGCGCCGTCGCGCGCTGGTTGCCGGGCGCCTGGGCTCCATGGTTCCGGCAATGAACCCGGCGGCAATTAAGTCCAGAGTCGCGGCGCATCCATTTTGGTATCACCGCATCGAGCTTCCCGGCGGCGTGATCACCCCGGGCTATGCGCCGATATCTCCGCCGTCCTACGCGGTGCCCGAGGATCTTTCGGGCAAGCGGGTCCTCGACGTCGGCGCCTGGGACGGGTACTGGAGTTTCGAGGCGCTCAAGCGCGGGGCGCGCGAAGTGGTCGCGATCGACGATTTCTCCGACTTTCTTGGCCAGTTGGAGAATAGCGATCGGCACGCTTGGGAAACCTTCGATCTGTGCCGGGAGGCGCTCGGCTACGGGGACGACGTGTGCGAGCGCCGCGAAATGTCGGTCTACGAGGTGAACGAGGCCGAACTCGGGCGTTTCGATTACGTGTTTTGTTTCGGCCTGCTGTATCATTTGCGCCATCCGCTCTTGGCGCTCGACAAACTGTCCGCCGTCTGCGACGAGGCGATTTTCGTCGAGTCCGCCATTCTCGACGATTTCAGCCCTTATCGCGGCGGAATGGGCCACGGCTATGCCGGCGGCCAGTTCGTGATGGAGTTCTACCCGACCAACGAATACGGGCGGAACGACACCAATTGGTGGGTCCCCACCGGGCACTGCCTGGCGGCGATGGTACGGGCCGCGGGGTTCCCGCGCGTGGACGCCCAGAAGCTCGCGAAAGAACCCAAGGAGTTGCCGCATTGCCGGGGCTTCGTCCAGGGCTACAAGCGGGCCTGAGCATGGCGCGCGGGCAAAACGCCGCTTCGTCGCCGGACGAAATCCGTCTCACATGGTTCAAGGTCCACCTTCTGCTGTATGGCATCGTGGTCGCCGCGCTGGCATTGGTGAACCTGTTTTGGCTGACGGGGGAGCTCTGGTTCGTGCTATTCATGGTCGGCTGGGGCGCGCCGATTGCTGGCCACTGCGCCTGGGCCATGGGCTTATTCCGACGCAGAATTAGAGATTAAACAGAGTTAGTTATCGGTCTATGTTCAAGAAGATTCTGATCGCCAACCGGGGTGAAATCGCCTGCCGCGTGATCCGCACGGCGCGGCGCATGGGCATCGCCACCGTGGCTGTCCATTCCGAGGCCGATTCCAGCGCGCTGCATGTCGGCTTGGCGGACCAGGCGGTGGCGATCGGTCCGCCGCTGGCGGCCGACTCCTATCTGGTGGCCGAGCGGATCATCGAGGCGGCGCGCGAGACCGGGGCCGAGGCGGTGCATCCGGGTTACGGATTCCTCTCCGAGAACGCCGGGTTCGCCAAGGCGCTGGCCAAGGCCGGCATCGTGTTCATCGGCCCGCCGGCCAAGGCGATCGCCGCGATGGGCGACAAGATCGAAGCGAAAAAGCTCGCCGAGAAGGCCGGCGTCAACACCATCCCCGGCCATATGGGCGTGGTCAAGGGGGCCAGGGACGCGGTCAAGATCGCCCGCGGCGTCGGCTATCCGGTGATGATCAAGGCGGCGGCCGGCGGTGGCGGCAAGGGCATGCGCATCGCCCGCAACGACCGGGAGGCCGAGGAAGGCTTCGCCTCGGCCGCCTCCGAGGCCAAATCCAGTTTCGCCGACGGCCGCGTCTTCATCGAGAAATACATCGAGGAGCCGCGCCACATCGAAATCCAGATCCTCGCCGACGGAAACGGCAACGTCATCCATCTCGGCGAGCGCGAATGCTCGATCCAGCGCCGCCATCAGAAGGTGATCGAGGAGGCGCCCAGCCC